>JBKJQD010000199.1:0-7482 GCA_046594125.1 Aestuariivirga sp. | reverse complement strand
TGTGATGGAACAGGTGATCCAGGTGCCCTCACAGGAGGTGATTACCCGCGACAACGCCATGGTCACGGTCGATGGCATCGCCTTCTACCAGGTGCTCGACGCGGGTAATCACCTCCTGTGAGGGCACCTGGATCACCTGTTCCATCACATTCTGCTTGGCGCCGATCTTGTCGATGAACGGGATGATCAGCCCAAGCCCCGGCTGCAGGGTCCGCACATATTTGCCGAAGCGTTCGACCGTGTAGTTATAGCCCTGCGGCACCATGCGGATGGCGCGCAGCAGATAGAACACCACCACAACGACGACTACCAGAACGAAAATACCCCAACCTTCGAACATCCGGACTCTCCCATGGCCTGCACTCGCGGCGGGATATTACATGGCCCGGGGCCGGGTTTCACGCAAGGCCATTCATATCCAGCCCGCCAGTTCGTTGCGCACCAGGCTTTCGAGCATGGTGATCGATTCCCCGGAGTCGTTCAGACAGGGTGCGGCGGAAAAATTGACGCCACCTTTTTCGTGGAAGGTTTCGCCCAGACCAATGGCCACCTCTTCCAGCGTCTCGACGCAATCAGATGCAAAGCCCGGCATGACCATCACCAGGTTCTTCACACCACGCGACGGCAGGCCCTCGACCGTTTGTTGGGCATAGGGCTGCAACCACTCGGCCTTGCCGAAGCGCGACTGGAAAACCACTTGCAACTTTTCGGGCGGCAAACCCATCCGGATGGCCAGCAGACGCGCCGTCTTCATGCAATGGCAGTGATAGGGATCGCCCGCCGTCAAATTTCTCTTGGGCAGGCCGTGAAACGAGGCGAGGATGAGATCGGGCTGCCAGGCGAGCGTCTTCAAATGCCGCTCCAGCGCTTGCGCCAGGGCCTCGATGTGGGCTGGCTGGTCATAATAGGGCGGCACCGTGCGGATGGACGGCTGCCAGCGCATGTCCTTCAAGGTATCAAACGCCTTGTCAAGCGCCGTCGCCGTCGTCGTCGCACTGTATTGCGGATAGAGCGGCAACAGCAGGACACGGTCGCAGCCCTGATCCTTGAGCGCCCGCATGCGGTCACCGGTGGCGGGCTGGCCATAGCGCATTCCCCAGTCGACGATCACCTGCGGCACATCGCCAAACCGCGCCGCGAGCTGCTCCGCCTGGCCCCGCGTGAAGGTCTTGAGCGGCGATTCGTTGCGCTCGCGGTTCCAGATCTTTTCATAGGCATGGCCGCTCTTCTTGGGGCGGGTGGTCAGGATGATGCCGTTGAGGATCAGCCACCACAGCACGCGGTTGATCTCGATCACCCGGCGGTCGGAGAGGAATTCCTTGAGATAGCGCCGCATCGGCCAATAGGACGTCGCCTCCGGCGTTCCCAGATTGATGAGCAGCACCCCGATCCGGCCCATCTTGAAGGCGGGATGGCCGGGCGGAAGCGGGCTGGAATTGCTGGCCATCAATGTGGCTGCCCAGCGTTAACGGCTTGAAAATGCAAAATGTTCATATTGCCCTCATTTGCGGAGCATCTCACCACAATGATCGTTTTGGCGCAAAGGCAGGAACATCGCACCGCGCAATTGGCCGCAGCGCTCAGGCGCATAGCCGGATCGGCACTGGCCGGCAGGCCCCAACAGGGCGCCTATCCAGATGGCGGACAACAGTCCTGGACGCCGCTGCTCATTGCCAACGCGGTGATCGCCATGGGCTTCGCGGCAGCCGCCAACGACGAGCTTCCGCCGGTCTCGTTGCTCGTGTGGACCTGCGCGGCAATCGCCACCTCGCTGCTGCCGATGGTCTTGCGCCCCATCATCGCCCACCATCTGGTGGCCCGGCTCCGGGAAGCCTGGGCAGCACTGCTCGGACTGGTCTGGGCCATGCTGCCCGTGCTGTTTTTCGACATCGCCGGCCACAACCTGCGGATCCTCGCCATCGCCCTGGTATTTGCCGTGTCGAGCATCGGCTCGCTGGCCCTGTCGGCCAGCCCCCGCGCCGCCATCGTCTTCCGCGGCATGATTACCGTTTCGCTGGTGCTCTGCGCCGTCAAGCTCGGCGGCCATGCCGGACTGGCGCTGGGGCTTCTGGCCATCTTCGCCAGTACCGCCGCCACTTGCATGATCCTGCGCGGTCATGATGCCGCCGTCCAGCGCGCCGCCATCGAACGCGAAGTACAGAAGAAGAATGAGATCATCGCCCTTCTGCTCAACGATTTCTCGGACCAGAACAGAGACTGGCTTTGGGAGACCAGCCATGACGGGCGTCTGACTTATGCGTCCCCCGGATTGTTCGCGGGCCTCGGCTGCGATGCCACAGCGGTGATCGGCCAGCCCCTCGATCATGTCCTGAAGGCCAGCGGCGACGCCCCCGGCTGGCACGAGTTGCAGACCGCCATTCTGCGCCGCAAGCCGATTGACTGCATCACCGTCGAATTGCCCTTTGCCAGCGGCAAAACCTGGTGGCAGATCACCGCCCGTCCGCTGTTTGCCGGCGATGGCGCCTTCCTCGGCTATCGTGGTGCTGCCCACGATGTCACCGCCGGGCACCACAGCAACGAGAAGCTGCTGCTGGAAAAGGAAGCCGCCGAACGCTCCAGCGCCACCAAGTCGCAATTTCTGGCGGTGATGAGCCACGAACTGCGAACCCCGCTCAACGCCATCGTCGGCTTTGCCGAATTTCTCGGCTCGCCCCAAGCTGAACATCTGGGGCCTGAGGATCGCGCCGACCACCTCCGCACCATCCGCGAAAGCAGCAAGCATCTCCAGAACCTCATCAATGACATTCTCGATGCGGCCCGCATCGAGAAGGGCACCATGAAGCTGGTCGAGCAGGAAACCGATGCCGCCGAACTGGTCGAAGTGGCCGTCAAGATGTGCCGCGAGGCCGCCGAGCGGAGCGACACCACGCTGGTTGCCCGCATCGTCGATGGCGTCGAGATCCGCGGGGACATGACCCGCATCAAGCAGGTTCTGATCAACCTCATCACCAACGCGCTGAAATTTTCACCCGCTGGCAGCTTCGTCAATGTTTTCTTCGAGCGCCGTGACGGCGGTGGTCTCGCCATCGTGGTGCGCGACGACGGCCTCGGCATCCGCAAGGAAGATCTTCTCCGCATTTTCGAGCCCTATGTGCAGGCCGATGAGGGTATCGCCCGGCGCTTTGGCGGAGCCGGCCTTGGGCTGGCCATCGCCAAGCGCATTGCCACGCTGCATGGCGGCGAGATCGAGATTGCCAGCGAATATGGCAACGGCACCACCGCCCGCCTGGTCTTGCCGGCGTGGCGGGTATCGTGGCCGGCGCTGCAGCCCGCCGCCGCGAAGGCCGCCTGACCAGCATGGCCCGCGCCAAGCCCGTTCCGGCCTTCATGGGCACCACCACGGCCAAATCGCCCAAGGGCTTTGACGCGGCACTTTTCGGCGCCCCTCACGGCACACCCTATCGCGGCATCGACAATCGCATCCATCAGACAGCACCCGATGCTTTCCGCAAGGCCCTGGCGGAAGACGCCCTGTGGCTTGATCACTGGGACTTCGATCTGGGCGGCACCCTGCTCGGCCACGGCCAGCGCATCGCCGATCTCGGCAACCTCAAGACCACGGCGCGCGGCGCTGCCGCCAACCGCAAACTCATCACCGCCTGCACTCACCGCATTCTCGAAGCTGGTGCCGTGCCCATCATGTTGGGCGGCGATGACTCGGTTCCCATTCCCTTCATCACCGGTTTTTCCGGCCAGCCGCCCGTCGTCATCCTGCAGATTGACGCCCATATCGATTGGCGCGACGAACGCCATGGCGAACGGCTGGGCTTTTCCAGCACCATGCGCCGCGCCTCGGAGCAGCCCCATGTCTGGCGCATCGTGCAGACCGGCATGCGCGGTCTTGGCAGCGCCCGCCAGCAGGAGGTGCGCGACGCCATGGATTGGGGTGCCCGCCTGATCACCGCCCGCGATGTCCACGACAATGGTATCGAGCAGGTGCTCGAGCATATCCCCGAGGACTGCAACTGCGTCATCTCGCTCGACTGTGACGCGCTCGATGTTTCGCAGATGCCCGCTGTCTCTTATCCAACACCCGGCGGCCTGACCTATACACAGGTCACCGGCCTCATTGATGGTGTCGCCGCCAAGGCCCACATCGCCGGTTTCGCGATGGTCGAATTCGTTGCCAGGCGTGATCCCGCCGGAACCTCAGCCTTCACCGCGGCGCGCATAGCCGCCCATGTGCTCGGACGGCTGAAACCGCGCGGCTGACTATTCCGCCGCAGCTTTCACAGCCGGCAGCTTGCTGTGCAATCGTGTCAACAGCTCCGCCTCGCGCACTCTGGCCTTGGCCACATTTGCCGCCTTGACATGGCCGAAGCCGCGCATGGTCTCGGGCAGTGCCGCGATCTCCAGTACCACGGCGAGATTGTCCGCCGTCACCCGCGGCAGCAGGCTTTCGATGCGCGCCCGGTAATCAACGACAAGCTGGCGCTCCATCTGGCGCTCCGCCGATTTGCCAAAGACATCGAGCGCCGTTCCGCGCAAACCCTTCAGCTTCGCCAGCAGCTTGAATCCTGTCATCATCCACGGCCCAAATTCGGTCTTGAGCGGCTGGCCCGAAAACTCGTCGCGGCGGCCGAGTATGGGTGGCGCCAGATGGAATTTCAGTTTGAAGTCACCTTTGAATTGCCTGGCAAGATTGCGGGCGAAGGCGCCATCGCTGTACAGCCGCGCCACTTCATACTCATCCTTATAGGCCATCAGCTTGAACAGGTTCTTCGCCACCGCCATGGCCAATGGCTCCGAAACGCGGCGCACCTTGCTCACAAACCCGCGATATTCATCCGCATACGCCGCATTCTGATAGCCGGTCAAAAACTCCACGCGCCGCGTCACCACATCATCAAGTGTTGCCACCCGGGCTTCCGTCTTGGCACCGATCACCGCCCGCACCGCGGCCTCATCGGCGGCCGCACGACGGCCCCATTGGAAGGCCGCGAGGTTCATCTTGATTGCGGCACCATTGAGCCGCACGGCATCTTCAATCGCCGTCATGCCCACCGGCACCAGCCCCTGCTGCCAGGCATAGCCCAGCGTGAACAGATTGGCGGCGATGGAATCGCCCAGCAATGCGGTGGCAATTGCCGTCGCATCGATGACGAAGAGCCGGTCCTTCTTCACCGCGCCCGCCACACGCATCGCCAGCTCACCACCGCGCACGTCGAAATTCGCATCATGGGTAAAATGCGCCGGCATGGTCTCATGACCGTTGACCACCGCCGCGGTTTTCTCGCGTGACGCCGCCTGCAGGATGCGCTCCGACGCCGAGGTCACCAGATCGCAGCCGAGGATGAGATCGGCATGGCCGTGTGCCACGCGCACCGCTGAAATGTCCTCGGGCCTGGCCGCGATCTTGAGATGCGTCACGACGGCACCATTTTTCTGCGAGATGCCGACCATGTCGATGAGCGCCGCACCCTTGCCCTCCATATGGGCCGCCATGCCGAGCAGATGGCCGATGGTCACGACACCGGTGCCGCCAATGCCGGTGACCAGTATGCTCCACGGCCTGTCGAGTGCGGGAAGCTCTGGCTCCGGCAGCACCGGGAACGGCACCTTGTCGAGATCGATCACCGCTGGCCCCGCTCCCTTCACCAGTTCACCGCCTTCCACCGTAACGAAGCTCGGACAGAATCCTTTGACGCAGGAAAAGTCTTTGTTGCACGATGATTGGTCAATCTTGCGCTTGCGGCCGAATTCGGTTTCGACGGGCTGGATCGCCACGCAGTTCGACTGCACCCCGCAATCGCCGCAGCCTTCGCACACCAGCTCATTGATGAACACGCGCTTGGCCGGATCGGGGAATTCGCCCTTGCGGCGGCGGCGGCGTTTCTCGGCGGCACAGGTCTGGTCATAGATCAGGACGCTGGTGCCCCTCACCGCCATCAGTCCGGTCTGCACCGCCTGCAGATCGGCGCGATGGCTGAAGCTGACATGCGGCGGGAACCCGGCGTTGGACGGATATTTGTCCGGCTCATCCGAGACGATGGCAATGCGCTCGACGCCAAAGGCCCGCACCTGATTGGCGATCTGCGGCACGGTCAATCCGCCATCGTTGCGCTGGCCGCCGGTCATCGCCACCGCGTCGTTGAACAGAATCTTGTAAGTGATGTTGACACCCGAACCCACCGCATGGCGGATCGCCATGAGCCCCGAGTGATTGTAGGTGCCATCGCCAATGTTCTGGAACATGTGGTCACGCTTCGAGAACGGCGCCTCGCCCACCCAGTTGGCACCTTCGCCGCCCATCTGTGTTGCGCCTTCGGTCTTGCGCCCCGGTACGAACTGCGCCAGCCAGTGGCAGCCGATGCCGGCATAACCGCGCCCACCTTCGGGCAGTATGGTCGAGGAATTATGCGGGCAGCCCGCGCAAAAGTAAGGCACCCGCTGCACCAGATCGGCCTGGTTGCGCGCCACGCTGAGCGTCGACTGTAACGCCTCGGCGCAAGACTTGACCGCCTTGTCCTTGATGCGGGCTGCCACCGCCAAAGCGATCTGGTTCGGCTCAAGCACGCCATGCGCCGGAAACAGCGCCTTGCCGATTACCTCGGGGCGTTTTTCCTCCGTATACAGAATATCGCGGATCTGCGCCTCGATCAGTGAGCGCTTCTCCTCCACCACCAGGATGGTGTCGAGGCCCTTGGCGAAATCGCGGATGATGCCGGGTTCCAGCGGCCACACCATGCCGATCTTCAAGAGCCTGATGCCAAGCTTCGCCGCCTGGGTCTCATCGATGCCAAGATCATCCAGCGCCTGGCGCACGTCGAGGTAGCTTTTGCCCGGCGCCACAATGCCAAGCTTCGGCGCCTTGCCGCCCGCCATGACAATGCGGTTGATGGTATTGGCCCGCGTGAAGGCCAGAACCGCCGGCATCTTGTGGCTATGCAGCCGTTCTTCCTGCGGCACGCGGTCGTCGCTGGGGCGGATGTTCAACCCGCCCGGTAGCAGCTTGTGATCTTTCGGAATGATGGTTGCAACACGCTCCGGCCCCGCCTCGACTACGGCGGAGGATTCGACCGTATCGTGAATGCACTTGAGCGCCACCCACACCCCGGCATAGCGCGACAGGTCATAGCCGATGAGGCCGAAGTCAATGATCTCCTGGACACCCGCCGGTGACAGGATGGGGATCATCGCATCGCTCAGCGCCATATCGCTGGCATGGACCACGGTGGAGGATTCGCCCGAATGATCGTCACCGGCGATGACCAGCACGCCGCCATGGGGCGAAGTGCCCGCCATGTTGGCATGGCGGAACACGTCGCCGGACCGGTCGACGCCCGGTCCCTTGCCGTACCAGACGGAAAACACGCCGTCATGCTTGCCCTCGCCGAGCAGTTCGGTCTGCTGCGATCCCCAGCAGGCGGTGGCGGCGAGTTCCTCGTTCAGTCCGGGCTGGAAGACGATTCTCGATTGGGCCAAAATCTGCTTGGCCTTCCAGAGCTGGACATCGAGCCC
>JBKJQD010000158.1:0-8832 GCA_046594125.1 Aestuariivirga sp. | reverse complement strand
CTCAGCTGGATAGAGCACCGGTTTCCTAAACCGGGGGTCGCAGGTTCGAATCCTGCCGGGGCCGCCACTGTTGAAAGTAGCACTGGGCTATCCGTCAGCCTCCCAGCCCATCAATATACCGCAGGAAAAGCTCGCGTTCCGTGGTGATGTCGAGTTTGCCGTAGATGCGGCGGCGGTGGTTTTTCACGATTCCTGGCGTGATGCCGAGATTCACCGCTATGCCAGAGCTGGGATGTCCCGCCGGCACCAGCCGCACGACTTCGCGTTCGCGCGCGCTCAACTCCGGCCACAGGCCGGGCGGCAGGAGCATCGGTCCTTGTCCGGCCAGCGCGTCAAACTCCACCGGCCGTTGACCCGGCATCGCCTCTCCCCTTGTGCCCAAAGGCATATAGCCAATGCCCACGCGCCACTGATAGTCTGGCCGTGAAACAATTCTTCCGATGGGGCCAGGCTGCCATGACAAATCCAATCGTGATCGGCATCGATGCCGGCGGCACCATGACCGATACCATTCTGGTCGACCACAGGGGCCGCTTCAAGATCGGCAAGGCCGCCACCACGCCGAAAAACGAAGCCGAGGGCTTTATCGCATCGGCCGCCGACGCGGCTGACGCGTGGGGCATCTCGCTTGACGAACTCTTTGGCGGCGTTGACGTAGTACTCTATTCCGGCACCGGCATGCTCAACACGCTGCTGTCGCGCACCGGCCGCCGATTGGGCCTGATCACCACCAAGGGTGTGGAGGACATGATCCTCATGGGCCGCGGTCTTCAGGCCTGGGCTGATTATTCCTATGCCGACCGGCTTCATGCCGTGACCCACCACCACCCCGATCCGCTGGTGCCGCGCCGGCGCACCCATGGTGTCACCGAGCGCATCGATCATTTTGGCGACGTCATCATTCCGCTCTACGAGAACGACGTGAAGCTCGCCGTCAGGGCGCTGATCAAGGACAAGGTCGAAGCCATCTGCATCATGACGCTGTTCTCGCATGTCAATCCGTCGCACGAAAAGCGCATCGCCGAAATCGCCCGTGCCGAAATCAAGAAAGCCAAGACTTCGATTCTTGTCTACACCAGTCATGAAGTGCGCCCGGTCATCCGCGAACAGTCGCGGCTCAACTCGGTGCTGATCGAGGCCTATGCCACCTCGCGCGGCCGTCAGCAATTGCAGGGCATCGAGGACGCCTCGAAGAAGTATGGATTCAAGTATGGCGTGCAGACGCTGCTGTCGTTCGGCGGCCTGACCTCTATCCATCATCCGCGCCTGCACGAGACGATGATCTCCGGCCCAATTGGCGGTATCCTCGGTGCCGCCTATGTCGGCAAACTCATCGGCAATGACTCGCTGGTCTGTTCCGACATGGGTGGCACCTCCTTCGACATGGGGGTGATCACCCAGGGAGCGACCCGCATCGAGAACGAACCGATCATGGATCGCTTCAAGCTCAATGTGCCGACACTGCATCTCGACACCATCGGGGCTGGCGCCGGCATGATCATCAAGGTCGATCCGCTCACCCGGAAGGTGAGTCTCGGGCCTGAGAGTGCTGGTGCTGATCCCGGCCCCATCTGCTTCAACCGCGGCGGCATGGAGCCGACGATTGCCGATTGCGACGCCATCCTGGGCCGTCTCAATCCGCATTACTTTCTTGGCGGCAAGGTGATCCTCGACGTCGAGAAGGCCACCCGCATCTTCAAGGAAAAATGCGCCGATGTGCTGGGCGTGGGGCTTGAGGAAGCCGCCGAAGGCATGATCGACATGCTGGAGCAGGACGCCAATCAGGCGCTGCGCCGGGTGATCTCCGGCCAGGGCATCCATCCCTCGCAATATACGCTGCTGTCCTATGGCGGCTCCGGGCCATTGCATCTGGCGGGATGCAGCCGCGGCATCGGCTTCAAGGACATCATCACCTTCCAGTTCGCCGCCGCCTTTTCGGCCTTCGGCTGCACCACGGCCGATTACATGCGCCGCCATTCGGTCTCGACCCAAATCGACATTCCGTCCAATGCCGATGACAAGGCCCTTGCCGCATTCGGCAAGAAGGTGTCCGGCATCTGGAGTGATCTTGAGAGAGCCGCCGTCGATGAAATGCTGGCCGACGGCCACGCCCGCGGCAAGGTCCGCACCGAACCCTTCCTGATGATGCGCTATACTGGCCAGCTTGAGGACGTCGAGGTCCGCTCGAACCTGCGCGCGGTGACATCCGCCGCCGACATGCGCGCCGTGATCGCCGAATTCGAAACCGTCTATGCCAAGATCAATCACCGCGTTTCACGTTATGGTGCGGCGGGCTTCTCGATCATGGAACTTGGCATCACCGCCATCGCCGACAAAGTAAAACCAACTCTCGAACGGCGCGCCCTTGGCACGTCCGATCCGGCCTCCGCCCACAAAGGCCTGCGCGATGCCTATATCGGCGGCCAGTGGCACAAGGCCAACCTCTATGAAATGGACCGGTTGCAGCCGGGTCACGAGGTGCAAGGCCCGGCCATCATCGAACACCCGGCAACCACACTGGTGGTCCATCCGAATGACTTGGTTGCCATCGACGAGTGGACGCTGCTGCATTACCGGCACGCCAGGAGTGCATGACATGAGCGAAAATGCGGAAGACTTTGACGGCTGGATCAGAAGCCGTTTCATCGATCTCAACAGCGAACTCGAGGACCTCTATTTCGCGGGCGGCGACCGCGCGGCGGTGGAGAGCGCCGGGTCCGCGCAAAAGCAGGCCTTGTTCGACGAAGGCCAGCGCCTGGTTGAGGCGTTGCAGCGCGAGGGCAATACCGACGAGGGCTTCGACCGCGCCTTTGATGTTCTCGGAAATCTCGGCCTCTGGCTGGCGGCCTTGCGCCGCCACGAGTTGACCAATCCGGCCACCGAGTCAAAATCGCCGTTCCATGAGGCCTCCGCCCTCGGCATGCATATCGGCGCCTCGCTTGGCGTGGCGCCACGCTTTGCCACCAGCCATCTCTCGACACACAATCGCGCCATCGACGGTCATCCGAAGAGTTTCACCTGGCTTGCCGATGAAAAGCTGTTTCTCGACTACAACACGCGCGGCATCTTCGCCTACAAGCGCGCCGCCGATGCCCTGATGCGGATCGTGCCGGTCGGCATTTCGCATCCGGTGGCGCAGACGCTGTTCGACGACGCGCGGCGCGCCCTTGAAGATGTGGCGCAATGCAACGAATTGCTGTTCCGCGATCTCGATGTTGACCGATTTTTCTACAGTGTGCGGCCCTACTACAAGCCCTACCGGGTGGGCCGCCATGAGTATCGCGGCGCCAATGCCGGTGATTTTTCCGGCATCAACGAAATCGATCTGCTGACCGGGCTCTGCCAAGCCAACGATCCCTATTACTCCCAGTTGCTCGTCGACAAATTGCCGTTCATGCGCCCGGAAGATCAGGAGTCTCTCAAGGACTGCATGCGCCGCTCCAACTTTCTCGACCTTTTTCTCAGCGCTTTGCCGGAAGCCGTAAACAAGCCGTGGTTTCAGGCCAATGCGCGGGCCTTTCTTGCAGTGTGCGATGCCCATGGCAAGGCCGCCCGCCAGCACCACGACATGCTGGTCAGCCGCTTCATCGAGAAGCCATCGACGGAACTCGACGCGGGCAAGCTTTCGCAAGTGACAGCCAGCGGCCCGCCACTCCCTGTGCTGCTGAATGCCCTGGCCATCCTGCGCGATTTGCGTAATGCGGCACCCCGCGCCGGTATTGCCAGCCGCCACCATGATATCGGCGCCCTGCGCAAGGCCGCCGGCATTTCCTCAGTGTACTGAACAAGGAACCTTTGCCATGCTCGACATTGCCGCCGCACAGCCGCTCCGCGACCGGCTCATTGAGTCTGAACGGCTGATGTCGCAGACCGGCTGCTATGACGGCGTCACCGATCTGTCGCTGCGCCTGCAAGACCCGCTGAAATTCGAGACGCTGCACACCAAGCTGCGCTCCTCATGTGTCGCGGCGCGGGAAATGGCACGGCGCATTTCGGCTTCGCCCGGGGTCCGCGAAGTGGGCGAGATGGTGGTCGCAATTTATACGCCCGAAGGCGATGCCGTGGCGCTGTCCAACGGCATCATGGTGCATGTCCACACCATGAGCCGCTTCATCAAGTGGATGATCCGCGAGGGCTACGAAACCAATCCTGGCATCAGGCCCGGCGACATTTTCGCCAACAATGACGCCTTCATCGGCACCGTGCAGGTGCCCGACGTCATGGATGTCATTCCGATCTTCTGGGAGGACGAGTTGGTCGGCTGGGCCGGTGCCGTCTGCCACGAACTCGAGTCCGGAGGCATCACGCCGGGCGGTGATGTCTGTCTTGCCCAGGAGCGTTTCACCGAGGGCCTCTTCGTCTGCGCCGAGAAGATTGGCGCGAACGACGAAATCCGCCGCGACTACGTCATCCGCTGCGAACGCAACCTGCGCATGCCGATCTACTGGGTGCTCGACGAGAAGGCCAAGGTCGCCTCCTGTATTGAAATGCGTGAGGCGGTGAAGAGTATCGTTACCGGCATTGGCCTCGATTACTGGAAACGGGTGATGAAGGAATTCATCGAGGAAGGCCGCCGCGGCCAGCTCGCCCGCACCCGGCAACTGACCGTACCCGGTATCTATCGCGGCCACACTTTCTATGGCCATGTCACCGAGGGCAAGCCCGGCTTCCAGCCGCTGGGACCTTCGAACTGGCTTTACAACATTCCCATCGAAATGGAGATACAGCGCAACGGCACCATCGTCCTCGATTTTGAAGGCACCCAGCCATGGGGCTATCATTCGATGAACTGCACGCCCGCCGGCATGGACGGCGGCATGTTCGTAACGCTCACCCAGCACATGAATTTCGAAGGCCTCGTCAATGACGGCGCCTGGATGGCCACCAAACTGAAACTGCCCAAGGGCACCTGGACCAATCCCGACAACGAGATGGTGGCCACCGCCACGTCATGGGCCTTGCTGCTGCCGGCCTATGGCGTGTTTCAGCGCCTCCTGTCGCGCGGCTTCCTGGCGCGTGGATTTGTCGAAGAGGTGTTTGTCGGTCAGGTGAATTCACCGATGATCGAGATGGGCGGGACCAGCCAATATGGCACCGCCTTCGGCATGGCGCATTTCGAATGCGCCGCGGCAGGTTCTGGTGCGCTCGCCATCAAGGATGGTCTCGACACCGCCTATGTCGGCTGGAACCCCGAGTCCGACATGGGCAACATCGAGATCTGGGAACAGAACATGCCGATGGTCTATATCGGCCGCTCGATCCTGCCCAACTCCGGTGGTTCCGGCAAGTATCGCGGCGGCTGTTCCTTCATCTCGACCTGGCTGATAAATAAAACCAACCATCTGCGGCTGGTGACGTCGGAACATTCCTCGCGGGTCTTCGACAATGCCGGTATGTGCGGCGGTTATCCCGCTCCCACCTGCCAGATGCATCGCGTGGTGCGCAATCCAAACCTCGCCGAACTGATCAAGAAGCGCAAACCCCTGCCGCACGGTATCGGCCTTGACCCGCATCACTCTGATCTTGAGAAGCTGGTCACCGGCAAGCATGAAACCAGCGAAGGCCCGTACATTACCAGACCGCACAAGTCGGGTGACATCTTCACCCATGCCTACAACGGCGGCGGCGGCTTCGGCGATGTGCTGGAGCGCGATCCGGTCAAGACGGCGGGCGACGTGGAAAACGGCTTCCTCACGGAGCAGGGAGCACTTCAAGTCTATGGCATCGTGCTGCGCGAGACGAAGGATGGCCGCTTCGAAGCCGATCTTGCAGCCACAGCGAAGAAGCGCAAGGCCATGCGGACCAAGCGTCTGAAACAATCCGTGCCGGTTTCGCAATGGCTGAAGGCGGAGAAGCCGAAAGTCGCCAAGGCCCAGTTCGCGATTGAGGTGACGCGCATGTATGCCAGCGCCATGAAGCTCTCACCGCGCTTCACGAAGGACTTCAATTCCTTCTGGGGCCTCAAGCCCAGCTTCAGATTCGTGATGGGAGAAGACGAATGACCGCCTACAGCAAGGAGGTGATCCGCGATCTGGTGTCCGGCCAACTGCCATGGCCGCAGACCAAGCGCATCATGAGCGCCTACAAGGACGAGGACCGCTTCTTCAAGGTGCTTGAGGTGCTTCAGGAACGCGTGGCATGGAAGGAAAAAATCCTCCTGCCCATCAGCGACCATCTGTTCATCGTGCAAGGCAAGAAGGCCCGCACCACGCGCTGCGAATGCGGCCACGACTTTGGCAACTACAAGAAAAACTGGAAACTCAAGGCCAACATCAGCGTGCGCAACACCGAAAAATCCCTGCGCGAGATTTACCCCAACAACGACATCCCCGATCCCCGATGGATGGAAATCCGCGAATTCATCTGCCCGTCCTGCGGCACCCTGCACGAGGTCGAGGCTTGTGCGCCCGGCTATCCCGTCCTGCACGAGTTTGAACCCGACATCGAAGGCTTCTACAGTGACTGGCTGAAACAGCCTCTGCCCAAGGAGTGAGTTGTGAAAGACAAGCGCCCCAACATCGTCATCCTCATGGCCGATCAGCTTGGTGCCTCGGCACTTGCTGCCTATGGCCATCCGCTGGTCAAGACGCCCAATATCGACACGCTGGTGAAGCGCGGCGCCACCTTTGACAATTTCTATTCGAGCTTTCCGCTCTGCGCTCCGGCCCGCCTCGCGCTGATGACCGGAAGACTTTGCTCCAACATCCAGGCCTGGGACAACGCCGCGCAGATCCCTTCCGACGTTCCGACCTTCGCGCATTATCTGCGCGTCATGGGCTATCGCACTTGTCTCTCTGGCAAGATGCATTTCATCGGTCCCGACCAGTTGCATGGCTTCGAGGAGCGCGTCACCACCGACATCTGCCCCTCGGATTTCAACTGGACCGCCGACTGGGACGATCCGTGGCGCACCATGGACTGGTTCCACGACATGAAGAATGTGTCGAACGCCGGCATCGCCGAGCGCGCCCTGCAGCAGGACTATGACGAGGAAGTCTCGCACAACGCCGTGCGCTGGATATTCGATCATGCGCGTGACCCCGGCGAGCGCCCTTTCATGATGGTCGCCTCCTTCACCCACCCGCATGATCCCTATGTCACACCGCAAAAATTCTGGGACTTGTACAAGCACGACGAGATCAACATGCCGCGCGTGCCGTTCATTCAGCCGGACCAGCGTGACGCGCACAGCCGCAGGCTCTGGGAACAATATGACCGCGGCGAATTCGGTGTCGGCGACGCGCATGTGCGCAATGCGCGGCATGCCTATTACGGCAGCGTATCCTATCTCGACGAGCGCGTTGGCGAAGTGCTGGAAGCCTTGACGCGGGCGAAACTGATGGACAACACCATCGTGCTTTTTCTCGCCGACCACGGCGACATGCTGGGCGAGCGCGGCCTCTGGTACAAGATGAGCTTCTACGACTGGTCGGCCCGCGTGCCGCTGATCATGGCGGGACCAGGCGTTCCCAACACGCGCATCAACTCCAACGCCGGGCTGGTTGATATTCTGCCAACGCTGGTCGACATCGCCGATGACGGACGTTTCGAAGGCTATCCCGATGCGCCCGATGGCCAAAGCCTCCTGCCGCTCCTCAAGAATGACTCCGGTGATCGTATCGCGGTGAGTGAGCTAATGTCGGAAGGCGTTGCCGCTCCTTATGTGCTGCTGCGCAAAGGCAAGTACAAACTTGCTTACGTGGAGCATGATCCGCCGCAGCTCTTCGACATGGATGCCGACCGCGACGAGTTGCACGACCTCGTCAATGATCCAGCCCATGCCGGCGTGTTGCAGGACATGCTGTCCGAAGTGGAGAAACGCTGGGACATGCCGAAGCTGACGAAGGAAATCATCTCCAGCCAGCGCCGCCGCCGTCTGGTCTACAAGGCGTTGACCACCGGCAAGATCACCCCCTGGGATTACCAGCCCTGGCAGGACGCGGCACTGCAATATTATCGCGGCACCAAGCCCTATCACCAAGCCGAGGCCCGGGACCTGTTGCGGCCATGACTTATCTTTCGGGGAAATCGGCGCTGGTCACCGGCGGATTGACCGGACAGGGGTTCGCCATCGCCGAAGCCCTCGCGGCGGCGGGTGCCAACGTCGCGGTGGGCTCCTATGTCGGACAGGCAGCGCGGCTCGATGATGCCGCCGCCTATCCGGAAGCCGATGAGATCATCCGCCTGCGCGATCATCTGGCGCGCCTCGGAACCCGCATTCATGCCGGGCATCTCGACGTGCGCGATACGAACGCGATCAAGTCCTTCGTTGCCGATGCCGAAGCCCATTGCGGAGCCATCGATATTCTGGTGAACGCGGCGGGCACCACGGCGGAACAATCCGTGTGCGGACATTCCGACGCCTTGTGGGACAAGATCATCGACACCAACCTCAGCGGCGCCTTCCGCATGACGCGCGAACTGTTGCCCGGCATGATGGCCCGCCAATGGGGCCGCATCATCAACATCGGCTCCACCGCCGCATCCGTGGGTTGGAAGGACAATCCCGCCTATTGCGCATCAAAGTCGGGCCTCCTCGGGTTGACTCGCTGTGTCGCTCTCGAAGGTGCCGCCCATGGCGTGACCTGCGTCATGATCAGCCCCACCTGGGTCGAAACCGAACTCATGCGCCGCAACGTGGCACAGGTCATCGCCCGCGAAGGCAAGGGCCGCACCCTGGAAGACGCCATGGCCGGTATCGCCGCGCAAAACCCTCAAGCTCGCATCATCCAGCCGGGCGAAATCGCCAGCCTTGCCGCCTTCCTGTGCCGCGACGAGGCTCGCGGCATCACCGCCGAGAACATCCAGATCACCGGCGGAGCCCTCTGGTAA
>JBKJQD010000400.1:0-6974 GCA_046594125.1 Aestuariivirga sp. | reverse complement strand
CATGCGTGGACAAGAGGGGGCAGATCGCAAGGAGTTGCCATCGATGAACATTCACGAGTATCAGGCCAAGGAACTGTTGCGCGGGTTTGGCGTGGCGACCGGCAAGGGTTTCGCTGCTTTCAGCGTCGATGAGGCGGTGACGGCGGCGGAAAAACTGGGCGGCCCGGTGTGGGTGGTCAAGGCGCAAATTCATGCCGGAGGCCGTGGCAAAGGCGGCGGCGTCAAGGTGGTGAAGTCCGTGGCCGATGTGAAAGCCGAAGCGGCGCGCATGCTCGGCATGACGCTGGTGACGCACCAGACGGGGCCGCAGGGCAAGAAGGTACAGCGGCTCTATGTCGAAGAAGGCACGGCGATTGCGCGCGAGCTTTATCTCTCGATGGTCGTCGACCGTGAATCATCCGAGGTGGCCTTCATCGCTTCGACCGAAGGCGGCATGAACATCGAAGAGGTGGCCCACAACACGCCGGAAAAAATCATCACGGTGAATGTCGATCCGGCGGCTGGTTACTCAAGTTATGTCGGGCGGCGCATCGCTGCGGCGCTGAAGCTTGAAGGTGATTTGACCAAGCAGTGCGTGAAGATGATCGGCCAGCTTTACGCGGCCTTTACCGCCAAGGACATGAGCCTGCTGGAAATCAATCCGCTGGTGGTGACGAAGGATGGGCAACTTATCTGCCTCGATGCCAAAATCAATTTCGATTCCAATGCGCTCGACCGCCATCCCGACGTCAAGGCGTTGCGCGATCTGACCGAGGAGGACCCGAAGGAAATCGAAGCCTCGAAATATGATCTGTCCTATGTGGCGCTCGATGGTTCGATTGGCTGCATGGTGAATGGTGCTGGCCTTGCCATGGCCACCATGGACATCATCAAGCTCTATGGCGCCGAGCCCGCCAACTTCCTCGACATCGGCGGAGGCGCCACCAAAGAGAAAGTGACGGCGGCCTTCAAGATCATCACGGCGGACCCGCGCGTCAAAGGCATTCTCGTCAACATCTTCGGCGGCATCGCCAAGTGCGATGTCATTGCCGATGGGGTGATCGCGGCGGTGAAAGAGGTGGGACTGGCTGTGCCGCTGGTGGTGCGGCTGGAAGGCACCAATGTCGATCTCGGCAAGAAGATAATCCGGGACAGCGGGCTGAATGTGATACCGGCGGATGATCTCGATGACGCGGCGAGCAAGATCGTGAAGGCTGTGAAGGACGCGGCGTGATGGACTTTGGACGCACCCTCCCCTCCATCCGTCACCCCAGCGCAGGCTGGGGTCCAGCTTTGGCGGCGCGACAGCGGGATGCCAGCCTGCGCTGGCATGACGGAGTTGGGCGGAAGCATTGCGGCTTGGACGGCATAGCATCGAATGGAGCTTTCGATACCAAACGTGGCGGTGATCTCAAATGAACCCAACGCTCAAGGCCGTTATCGTCGAACTCACCGGCGGAAACATTCGCAACTTTCATATTGATCTGCGCGGCGCATTTGGTCTGTTTCCGGATGATTGTCTTGGTGGCAGCAGTGAAGAGTCTTCCGGCAAACCTATTGCCGTAAGGTTTGGCGTGGAAACCGTGGATACCGATATTGACGAGACCAAAGCGATTTTTCGTGAACGCGCGGCGGTTCGAAAGCTCTTCGACAGCGAAAACATGGCCGAGGGTGATCTGGTTTTGATTGAGCGCATGGCGCCGCGCGCTTTCAATGTGTCGAAGGCGTCAAAGCGCGGCCTAAAGTATTATTTGTAGGATAAACCATGTCCATTCTCGTCAACGCCAACACCCGTGTCATCTGCCAAGGCATCACCGGCAACAATGGCACGTTTCATACCGAACAGGCGATTGCTTATGGGACGAAGATGGTGGGCGGCGTGACACCGGGCAAGGGTGGCACGACGCATGTGGGGCTGCCGGTGTTTGATACGGTGTGGGACGCGAAACAGCAGACCGGGGCCGATGCCACCGTCATCTATGTGCCGCCGCCATTTGCGGCGGATGCCATTCTCGAGGCCATCGACGCGGAGATTCCGCTGATCATCACCATCACCGAGGGCATTCCGGTACTCGACATGGTGAAGGTGAAGCGCGCACTTTCGGGATCGAAGTCGCGGCTCATCGGGCCGAATTGTCCTGGCGTGCTGACGCCCAACGAATGCAAGATCGGCATCATGCCGGGCAACATCTTCAGGAAAGGAACGGTTGGCATCGTGTCGCGCTCCGGAACGCTGACCTATGAGGCGGTGTTCCAGACGACGCAGGAGGGGCTTGGCCAAACCACGGCGGTCGGCATCGGCGGCGATCCGGTGAAGGGCACCGAGTTCATCGACATGCTGGAGATGTTTTTGGCCGACCCGGAAACCACATCGATCATCATGATCGGCGAAATCGGTGGCTCGGCGGAAGAAGACGCGGCGGAATTCATTGCCAAAAACAAAACCAAGAAGCCGATGGCAGGCTTCATTGCCGGGCGCACGGCACCGCCTGGACGGCGCATGGGACATGCCGGGGCCATCATCTCGGGCGGCAAGGGCGGAGCTGAATCGAAGATCGAAGCGATGAAGCGGGCGGGGATCGCTGTCGCGGATTCGCCAGCATTGCTGGGCAAGACCTTGGTGAAGAAGTTGAAGGGCAATTGAACGTCCCCCTCCCCCTTGTGGGGAGGGAAACTCTCGGAGATGGTGATGAACAAAACCGACCTCACGACGGCTTTCGAACAAACCTCCTTCCTCTATGGCGGCAACGCTCAATACATTGAGCAGATCTACGCCAAATACCTCGAGAACCCCGCCACCGTGGACCAGCACTGGCGGCAGTTTTTTGCGGGGCTTGAGGATAGCGAGGCGCGCGTGGCCAAACCCTCGTGGCAGCGCGCCGACTGGCCGGTCGCGGCTTCGGGCGATATTGTTTCAGCACTCGACGGCCAGTGGCCGGTGGTGGCACCGCTCGCCGCCAAGGCCGGAGCGCGCCCCGCCGACAAGCCGCCGGGGCTTTCGGCCGACGACGTGCGCAAGGCGACGATGGATTCCGTCCGTGCGCTGATGATGATCCGCGCCTACCGCATCCGCGGCCATCTCGCAGCCGACCTTGATCCGCTTAAACTCAAGGAGCCGGCGGTTCACCCGGAACTCGATGCGGCCTCCTATGGTTTCAGCGAAGCCGACATGGACCGGCCGATCTTCCTCGATCACGTGCTGGGCCTCGAACACGCCACAATGCGGCAGATCGTTGACATTCTGAAGCGCACCTATTGCGGCACGCTGGGCGTCGAGTTCATGCATATCTCGGACCCCGAGCAGAAGGGCTGGATTCAGGAGCGCATCGAGGGCGCCAACAAGGAAATCACCTTCACGCCGGAAGGCAAGAAGGCCATCCTCGCCAAGCTCATTGCCGGCGAGGGCTTCGAGAATTTCCTCAATGTGAAATACACCGGCACCAAGCGCTTCGGCCTCGATGGCGGCGAGTCGATGATTCCGGCGCTGGAGCAGATCATCAAGCGCGGTGGCCAGCTTGGCATGCAGGAAATCGTGCTCGGCATGGCCCATCGCGGGCGGCTCAACGTGCTGGCCAATGTCATGGCGAAGCCGTTCTCGGCGATCTTCCACGAGTTCAAGGGTGGTTCATCGACGCCCGACGAGGTCGAAGGTTCCGGCGACGTGAAATACCATCTCGGCTCGTCGTCGGACCGGGCCTTCGACGGCAATACCGTCCACCTGTCGCTGACCGCCAATCCGTCGCATCTGGAAATTGTCGATCCGGTGGTACTGGGCAAAGCTCGCGCCAAGCAGGACCAGCGCGGCGACAAGGAGCGCATCAGCGTATTGCCGCTGCTGATCCATGGCGACGCGGCCTTCGCGGGCCAGGGTGTCGTTGCCGAATGCTTCGGGCTTTCAGGGCTGCGCGGCCACCGCTGCGGCGGTTCCATCCACTTTATTATCAACAACCAGATCGGCTTCACCACCACCCCAATGTGGTCACGGTCCTCGCCCTATCCTTCCGACGTTGCCAAGATGATCGAGGCGCCGATCTTCCATGTGAACGGCGATGATCCGGAGGCGGTGGTCTATGCCGCCAAGATCGCCATTGAATTCCGCCAGACGTTCAAGAAGCCGGTGGTCATCGACATGTTCTGCTACCGGCGCTTCGGCCATAACGAGACCGATGAACCGGCCTTCACCCAGCCGCTGATGTACAAGACTATCGGCAGCCACCAGACGGTGGTGACACTCTATGGCAAGCGCCTGGTCGACGAGGGCATCATTAGCAGCGATGAACTCGACGCCATGAAAGCCCAATACCGCAAGACGCTGGACGAGGATTTTTCGGTGGCCGAGGGCTACAAGGCCAACAAGGCCGATTGGCTTGACGGGCGCTGGGCCGGCTTCAAGGTGGCGAAGGACCATGAGGAGCCGCGCAAGGGCCTGACCGGTGTAGCAGCCGAGAAGCTCAGGGAGATGGGTCTCAAGCTCACCAAGGTGCCGAAGACCTTCAAGGTTCATCGCACCATGCAGCGCGTGCTCGACGCCAGGCGCAAGATGATCGAGGATGGGACCGGCATCGACTGGGCGATGGCCGAACATCTGGCATTCGGCACGCTGCTGATGGATGGTTTTCCAGTGCGCCTGTCGGGCCAGGATGTGCAGCGCGGCACCTTCTCGCGGCGCCATGCGGTGCTGGTCGATCAGGACAACGAGAAGCGCTACACGCCGCTCAATCATCTGGTCAAGGAACAGAAGATCAAGATCGACGCCATCAATTCGATGCTGTCGGAGGAGGCGGTGCTGGGCTTCGAGTATGGCTATTCGCTGGCCGAACCCAATGCGCTGACCATCTGGGAAGCGCAGTTCGGCGATTTCGCCAATGGCGCGCAGGTGGTGTTCGACCAGTTCATTTCAAGCGGCGAACGCAAATGGCTGCGCATGTCGGGCCTCGTCTGCCTGCTGCCGCATGGCTATGAGGGCCAGGGGCCGGAGCATTCCTCGGCGCGCCTTGAGCGCTTCCTGCAGATGTGCGCTGAAGACAACATGCAGGTGGTCAACTGCACGACGCCCGCCAACTACTTTCACGTTCTCAGGCGGCAATTGAAGCGCGATATCCGCAAGCCGCTGATCATCATGACGCCCAAGTCGCTGCTGCGCCACAAGCGCGCCACGACGCGGCTTGAGGAAATGGGTGAGGGCACCAGCTTCCACCGCATCCTGTGGGACGACGCCCAGCTTTTGGCCGACGAGAAGATCAAACTACAGGCCGACGAAAAAATCCGCCGCGTGGTGATGTGCAGCGGCAAGGTCTATTACGATCTTTACGAGGAGCGCGAGAAGCGCGGGATTGACGACATCTACCTGCTGCGTGTCGAGCAGCTCTATCCATGGCCGCACAAGGTGCTGATCCAGGAGCTGCTGCGCTTCAAGGGCGCGGAGTTCGTGTGGTGCCAGGAAGAACCCTACAACATGGGGGCGTGGAGCTATGCGCAACCCAATATCGAACGGGTGCTGGAATTCACCGGCGTGAAAAATTCGCGGCCGCGCTATGCGGGGAGGCCCGCGTCGGCCTCGACGGCAACGGGACTGATGAGCAGGCACCTCAGGGAACTGAAGACCTTCCTCGAAGAAGCGCTCGGCGACAGCAAGTCATAAAAGGCAAAGCAAGATGACGAAAGAAATACGCGTTCCGGCCCTGGGTGAATCGGTCACCGAGGCGACTATCGCAAAATGGTTCAAGCAGGCTGGCGAGTCCGTCAAGGCCGATGAACCGCTGGTAGAACTCGAAACCGACAAGGTAACTGTGGAGGTGCCAGCCCCGGTGTCTGGAAAGCTGTCGTCGATTGCCGTCCAGCCGGGAACCACGGTCAATGTCGGCGCGCTGCTCGGTTCGATCGAGGAAGGGGCAGCTGGAACGGCGCCGGTTGCGAAGCTGCCCGAAGCCGCCGCCGTGAAGGCCGATGCGCCGCTGTCGCCCGCGGTGCGCAAGATGGTAGCGGAGAACAAGGTTGATACCAGTAGCGTTGCAGCGACTGGCAAGGATGGCCGCATCACCAAGGGTGACGTCATCGCCCATCTGGAAAAGCCGGTAGCAGAAGTGAAGCCGCTGGTCATTCCGCCAACTCCAGCACCCCGCCCCGCCACGGCGCCCGCCGATGGTTCGCGGGAAGAGCGGGTGAAGATGTCCAGGCTGCGTATGACCATCGCCCGGCGGCTCAAGGACGCGCAGAACACCGCCGCCATGCTCACCACCTTCAACGAGGTGGACATGACGGCCACCATGGCGTTGCGCAACCAGTACAAGGAAGTCTTCGAGAAGAAGCATGGCGTGAAGCTCGGCTTCATGAGCTTCTTCGTGAAGGCTTGCATCCAGGGCTTAAAGGAAATTCCGGCGGTCAATGCCGAGATCGACGGCGATGACATTGTCTACAAGAATTACTATCACGTCGGTGTGGCGGTGGGCACCGAGAAGGGCCTCGTCGTGCCGGTGCTGCGCGATGCCGATCAATTGTCATTCGCCGGTATCGAGAAGACCATTGCGGAATACGGCAAGAAGGCGCGCGACGGGCAGTTGCAGATCGCCGACATGCAGGGCGGCACCTTCACCATCTCCAATGGCGGTGTCTATGGTTCGCTGATGTCGACGCCGATTCTCAATGCGCCGCAGTCGGGCATTCTCGGCATGCACAAGATCCAGGATCGGCCCATCGCGGTGAACGGCCAGGTGGTCATCCGCCCGATGATGTATCTGGCGCTGAGTTACGATCACCGCATCGTCGATGGCAAGGAAGCGGTGACCTTCCTGGTGCGGGTAAAGGAAAATCTGGAAGACCCGCAACGGGCGATTTTGGATTTGTAGTCATGGCATCCCGTGTCTGTCGCAAAGAAAGTTGGACCCTTCCTTCACCCTCCCCACAAGGGGGAGGGAGAAGCGAGGGTCAACCTCTCCGCCGTCACCCCAGCGCAGGCTGGGGTCCAACTTTCTTTGCGACAGACACGGGATGCCATG
>JBKJQD010000224.1:0-2864 GCA_046594125.1 Aestuariivirga sp. | reverse complement strand
GGCATGGCCTCGACGGTGCAGACCCAGTAGCGCGGTGTGGCCGGGATGATTTTTTCTTCGCCGGTGATGAGTGCCACGCTGGCATCGCCAGTGCGCAGGCGCACCCGGTCATATATTTCGCGGGCCAGAAGCCTGAGCGGCAATCCAATCATGCCGCCGCCGTGGGCCAGCATCCGTTCCACCGCAAGATGGGTCTTTCCCGTGTTGGTGGGTCCCAGCACGGCGGTCACGTTTCTGGCGGGCGGCATAAGGCAGCTTGCAATAATTCAACAGCCTTGACTTGGGGCCGGGTGGCTGGGAGGTCAAGCAAAAATGTCCCGCAACGGGGCAGCCTTTCATTTGTGGATTCAAAGCAGAACGAATGCCGCCCGAATCGCTGACTCCCCCATGATTCAGGATTTGTTCCACAAGGTTTGCGGGAATATCCGAAAATCGCCCTTGGACGTGCTGCCGTAGACCGGCGGTAAACACTGGGTTAATTCGTGGTCCGCCGTTAACCTCTCTTGCCAGATCGTAACGAGGTGTTGCGGCCACACTTCGTTTCAGGCCGTGGAATTTAACGAAGTGGACCAGAATCGGAACGGAGGGTGGCCGAATCGATGATCGCCGCATCTTCCGTTTTTGTTCTCACAAGATGTGGTGGAAGCCTGTTGCAAGATCACTAGATTCATCTTCGCCAATGTTGGCGAGGCGGAAACTGGTGGCCGGCGCATTAACTTGTCCGTGCCATTCCGGGACAGGCCGAAATCCGGCTGGCTCCAGGACAAAGTTGGGCGGATCGCTTGACCTTGGCGTGGCGCCCCCCTATAGAACCGCCAACCGCGCTGGAGCCATCTGGTCTCCGGCGATCATCATTTATGTGGAGCAGTTCAATGGCGCGCCGTTGTGAGTTGACGGGAAAAGATGCGCAGGCCGGCAACAATGTCAGCCATGCCAATAACAAGACCAGGACGCGGTTCATGCCGAACCTGTGCAATGTCAGCCTGATGAGCGAAGCCATGGGCCTGACCTACCGCTTTCGCATCAGCGCCATTGCGCTGAAGTCGGTTGAACATCGCGGCGGTCTCGATGCCTTCCTGATGAAGGCGAGTGCTGATGATCTGTCGATCAAGGCTGGCAAGCTCAAGCGTTCCATCGCCAAGAAGATGGAAGCCCAGAAGGCCGCTGCCTAAGCGCTGCGTTGCCGGAAAATTTTCGAAAGCCGCTCCAATCGGGGCGGCTTTTGTTTTAGGCTCATGGCCATGACCAGTCCGGATGAACCCAAACGCCATTCGCCGTCTGCCACCCGCAACGGTGAACCGCGTGTGCACGGCTCGGCCAGTCTGCGCAATGAAAAACTTGGGCGCTTCACCGAGATCAAGGAGCGCGTGCAGTTCTGGGATTCTGAACTTGGCGACTATTCCTATGTCGAACGCCACGCGGAGGTGATCTACGCCAAGATCGGCAAGTTCTGCGCCATCGCCTCGGAGGTACGCATCAATGCGCTGGATCATCCCATGGCGCGCATCAGTCAACACAAGATCACCTACCGGCCCAACGAGTATTTCCTCGGCGCCAAGATCGACAAGGCCTTCCGCGACGGGCGCATCGCCAAACCGGTGGAGATCGGCCACGACGTATGGATCGGCCATGGCGCCATCATTCTGCCCGGCGTGAAGATCGGCCATGGAGCGGTGGTGGCGGCAGGCGCAGTGGTCACCAGGGATGTGGCGCCCCATGCCATTGTGGCCGGTGTTGCGGCGAAGTTCCTCAAGTGGCGTTTCGAGCCGAAGATCAGTACACGGATCATTGCGCTGGCGTGGTGGGACTGGGAGCATGACCGGCTGGCAAAGGCCGTCGATGACATGCGAGTGCTGAGCGTTGAATCCTTCCTGGAAAAGTATGGCGCCTAACTCTTGATCTGTAGTTGGAGAATGACGGCTGGCTCACCGTGATAGCTGGTGCGGCAGGTCTGGCGAAAGCCAAGCTTTGCCGCAAGCGCCAGCGAGGCGGTGTTTTCCGGGGCGGCGAAAGCAGCCGTAGCTGCTTGGGTCATGGTTTCACCGCGGCGTTGAATGAAAATTGCAGCAGCAAGGTGCGTTGCAGCGCGGTGTTGAAATTGTTGTCGGAGACCAGGGTGATGCGGACTTCGCCGTGGCGCTGGCAGAGCGCCAAGCCTTCCATGTTGTCGATGTTGTAAAAGGGTACGCGGCCCGCGAAAACGGTGTCAGGCTTGACGATGGCGCCAGCGGCGATTGCTGAAGAGTGGAAGCGGCGGATCGCCATGCCGGGCAGCGACGTGCTGGAGAAACTCCGTTCGAGCGTCAGAACATCGCCATCCGGCAGCAGTGCCAGGTCAGTGATGTCGTAGTCTTCAAGGCGCTGGACGGCGAAGGGCACGGTCTTCCAGCTCTTCCAGATCCAACCGCGAATGTTGTCCTGCGCGTCGCGGTTCTTTTCCGAGATGACGATGTAGTTTCCTTTGTATGGCCCGGTGGACAGGAGGCCCAGCGATTCCATCTCGCCGTTGGGTGGACCTTCGGTGATGGCTTTGGGCGATTTCACCAGTTGAGCGCGGGCTTTCAAGCCGCCCTTGCTGAGATCATAGAAGGTGACACGCACGTCGTTCTCGAAGCCGACAAGGTATTTCCCTTGGCCGAGGGCGGCGATGGCTTCGGCATCGGCCTGACGCTTGTAACGTGGCGCCTTGCCACGGCCATCGAGCATGGGGCCCAGTCTTGCATCGTCAAGGCCCGACAGGCGGCCTTCGCCGTCATAGGCAAGCGTGGCAGTGAACCAGCGCCCGGCATCGCTGACCGCCGTGAGGCGCTGGCAATCTTGATCCAGCACCAGGCCGGACAGTCCGCCGAAATCGGCATCGCTGC
>JBKJQD010000142.1:0-10126 GCA_046594125.1 Aestuariivirga sp. | reverse complement strand
GCCTCGCCCGGCGTTGAGCGCGGAACAATGGCAGGCGCTGAAAAGGATTTGCGAAAGTCAAACCGCCATCCCGGCTTTCAGGCCTTCGTAGACCGCTTCCTCCGCCGTGCGCGGCGTCAGGCAGTCGCCGATCAGGTGATGCTCGATGCCCCTCGCGGCAAGGGCGTCCGACAGGTCGTCAACCGGGTGATTGGGCGTCGACAGCACCAGGGTGTCAACATCCTCCAGCACCACGGCTTCGCGTGACGGTGTGTGGATGAAATAGGCGGTGCGGTCATCGGCGCCATAGAGCCGCAGCCAGGGCAGCACCTCCACGCCGGCGCGATGCAAGCGGGCCACGGTTTCAAAGCGGATATAGGTCTGGGCACTGGCGGCGGCGCAGGCGGCATTGACGGCCAGCCGGACGTGGGCGCCCTCGCCCGCCAGCTTCTCGGCGATGCCCGCCGCAATCCAGTCGCCGTGCCAGTCGTAGATCACCACGCGAGCGCCGGTCTTGACGGCGCCGGTCAAAACCTCCGTATACTGAACAAGCTGGGCGGCTTCGCCTTCCATCGGCGGCAGGTGCGGACGGCTGCCGGTGGCGAGGATCACCGCATCGGGCTTGTCGCGGGCGATCAATTCGAGCGTCACCGCGCTGCGGCGGTGCAGGCGGGCACCATGGCGCTCGGCCTCGCGCGTCAGGTTGGTGATGATGCCGCCGAATTCGGCGCGCGTCGGCAGCAGCTGCGCCAGCCGCGCCTGACCACCCAGTTGCCCGTCGCGCTCATGGAGATCAACCTGATGGCCGCGCTCGGCCGCAACGGCTGCCGCCTTGAGGCCTGCCGGACCGCCGCCAACCACCATGATGCGCCGCGATCTCGCCGCGCGCGGCTTGGTTCCATATTGCAGTTCGCGGCCGGTTTCAGGATGCTGGATACAAGAAATTGAGAGCCCCAGCTGGAAGTGGCCGATGCAGGCCTGATTGCAGCCGATGCAGGCGCGGATGTCGTCGGTGGCGCCAACCCTCGCCTTGTTGGGCATTTCAGGGTCGCAGATCATCGCCCGCGTCATGCCGCACATGTCGGCGGCACCGGTGGCCAGAATTTCCTCGGCAATCTGCGGCTGGTTGATACGGCCCGCCACGAAAACCGGCTTGCCAACCGCCTGTTTCACCGCCCGGGCGAAGGGCGCCACATAGCCATGGGCGTTGGCCATGGAGGGTGCAATATGGGCGGCACCCGAAGCGGAGGACGAAGTTCCGGCGATGACATTGAGATAATCGACGTGGGGTGCGATGGCGCGGGCAATGGCCAGCGAATCATTTTCGGTGAGGCCATCCTCGTCATGTTCGTCGCCCGACATGCGGATGCCAACGATGAACTGCGCCGGAACCCTGACGCGCACGGCGGCGATGGCTTCTCTCAGCAGGCGCAGGCGATTGTCGAGGCCGCCGCCATACTGGTCGGTGCGGCGGTTGACTTTTGGGTTCATGAACTGGGCGAGCAGATAGCCCTGGCTGGCCAGCAATTCGACGCCATCAGCACCAGCCTCGGCCATGCGCCGCCCCGTCTCGCCGAAGCCATCGACGATTTCGGTGATCATCGCCGTTGACAGTTCACGCGGGATGACATGGAAGCGCTCGGAGGGCGAATGCGACGGCGCATAGGCCGGCTGGAGCACACCTTCGGGACGGCCCAAAAGTTCGCGGCCCGCATGGAAAAGCTGGACAAAGACCTTGGCGCCCTCGGCGTGAATGGCATCGAAGAGGCGGCGGAAGGGTTCGATGCACGCATCCGAAGTGCCCATCAGCAGGGCCTCGGTATAGCGCGCTGTCTCATGGACGCCGACGACCTGAATGACGATGAGCCCCGCCCCGCCCTTGGCCCGGGCGCGCTGATAGGCAATCAGCGGTTCGGACGGGAGACCCGCTTCAGGCAGATAGGTGTCATGGCCCGTCGACAGGATGCGGTTGCGGAACTCGGTGGCCTTGATGGTGAATGGCGAAAAGAGATGCGGGAACTTCATGTCCGGACTGTGCCCCGGCAGGACGATTTAGTCGAGGGATCGTTCTTCATAGGCCACGAACCATTCCACCATCTCGGTCCACATGGTTTCGACGAGCGCCGGATCGACTTTGTGGCCGCGCGCCAGGACGCGGACATGGTCGATCACCTGCAGGATGCGGCCAGGATCACGCGCCGGCAGGCCATCGCGCTTTTTTACCTTGATCGCTATTTCGACACAGCGCTGACGTTCGGCCAGAAGCTTGACGAGGCTCTCGTCGATGCGGTCGATGTCCTTGCGGATATCGCTCATGGTCAGATGCGCGGCAATGGTGCTCATGGCGAGGCTGTAGCCTTTTCGGGGGCGGGCGGCAAATGTGTCGAAGGGACGCGATCTCGTCTTATGAACTTGTCCTTGCGAGCTTCCGGCACCACCATCCAGGGCCTCTGGCCCTGTTCGCCACGCGCCGTGGCAATGGTGACCCCCGAAGCGCCAACGCGCAAGGCTTGGGCGCCGCCCCGCCACAGATCGAAGCGGTCGATGCGGGTGGGCACCATGCGGCAGGTGCCACGCAAGGGAAAATCAGCGATGAGGATGTCGAGGCCGCCGCAATCGACGGCGCTGGCAGTGTCACCGAAGACATAGGCCAGGCGCTTGCCCTTGATGACCGTGTCGCAGCGGCTGGCGGCGCAGGTCCAGCCGGAGCGTTTGGCGGCTTCGGCGGCGGTTGCTTCCTCGCCGCTGGTCTGCAGCCATTTTTCGACGGTGAAGCGGGCCTTGCGCGGCAGGGCCGGAACCAGTTCGCCCACCGCGTTGCGGATTGCGACATTGCCGCCGCTGCGTTCCACCAAAACGTCCGGCGGCGCAAGCGGCGTCAGCGTCAGGCCAAGACCCAGCACCGCGGCACCTGCTCCGGCAAATCGTATGGGGCCGGCCAGCAGGCAAAAGGCACAGGCGCCGAAGGCCAGCGCCATTACCGCCAGTGCCGGGGGTTGCGGCACGATGACATAGGCACCGGGAAGGGCCGCTACGCTGTCCGAAATCACCATGACCAGACGCAGCCCCTCGCCCATGACTTGCAGTGGCAGGGCCTCCAGCCCCAATGGCATGAGCACCGCCGCCAGCAGCGCCATGGGCATGACGATGAAACCGATCACCGGCAAGGCCAGCCCATTGGCAACAAGGCCATAGGGCGCCAGCCTGCCAAAGTGATAGGCGGCGGGGATTGAGGACATGGAACTGGCAATCACCGACGTCGCCAGCGCCACAAAGAAGCCCGCCGCCGCCTTGCCCGCGAAACGCCGCAACCTGCCTTGACGTATCAGGCGAGACTCCTCGTCTTTCACATTGAATTTCATCCAGAATTCGGCAAAGGCCACGATGCCGAGAACCGCCAGGAAGGACATTTGGAAGCTGGCCTCGATGGCGGCTTCCGGTTCGAGCAGCAGCACCGCCATGGCGGCGATGGCGAGATTGCGGGTGGAAAGTGCCGGCCGGTCGGCGATGACCGCGAAGAAGACCACGGCGATCATGATGAAGGAGCGCTGGGTGGCAACCCCGCCTTCGGCCAGCAGCATGTAGAACAGGCCCATGAGGATGGCCGAGGCGGCGGCCCATTTCTTGACCGGATAGCGCAGCACCAGCGGCGGGATCAGCGCCAGCCCGGCCCGCACCGTCCAGAACACACCGCCCGCCACCAGCCACATATGCAGGCCGGAAATCGACAGGATATGAAACAGGCCGGAGACCAGCAGGCTCTGGTTCACCGCCTTGGGGATTGTACTGCGCTCACCGGTAATCAGCGCCTCGGCGAAGGACGCCATGGTGCCATCGAGATTGGCGTGAATGCGCTCACCCATTGTCCGGCGGATACCGCCAATCAGCGACTGCAACAGGTAGCGCCGTGGGACATCGGCATCCAGCACTTCGATTGGCGCGGTGATGCGCCCGGTGCCGCCTACGCTCTCGAACCACAATTTCCGGCCATAGTCGAAGCCGCCCGGCTCCACGGGTGTGGGCAACGGCGCCAAGTAGGCTTTGACCGCGATGCGCTGGCCGGGGCCGGGACGTCCCAGTTTCGCGGATGCCGAAAGACGCAAGGTACGCGGCGTACGATCCGCTGTCAGGCCTTCGATGGCGTCGGGCGCCAGCAGCAACGTGAGGCGTCCGCCGCCCGCCGTCTGAACGTCCGTCACGGTGCCGGTGACCAGCACTTCCGCCGTGGTGGCGCGCAACAGCGGGGTCGCCACCAGATCGGAGCGCAGCTTGGCCAGCGAGAAGCCGAGGACGACGAGTGCCACAAGAACCAATGGTGCCATGTTCCGGGCAAACCAGAGGAGCGCCAGACCGGCCAGCGCCACGGCCAGCACCGCCAGCGTGGACGGTTCATGGGGCAGACCGAAATAGGTCCAGACGCCAACGGTGAGGCCGACCGGTGCCCAGACGAAAGTGCGCCCCTGCTGTGCATCCGCAGCCTGCCTGACCCAGCGTGTCAGGCCGTGGCTTGCCCCCTCTTCCGCCGGCCGATCCAAGGCGCCCGCCACCATGGGCCCATCCCCTTACGCACTGTGTCCGCCTGTGCTAAGCGGCGGCACGATACTCACATCACATTCCCCTTAGTCAGTCTATACGGAGAACGGCGCTCATGTCATCGCCAGTCGTCACGCGGTTTGCCCCCTCGCCCACCGGCTACCTGCATATCGGCGGAGCGCGCACCGCGCTGTTCAATTGGGCCTATGCCCGGCGCCACGGCGGCAAGATGCTGCTGCGCATCGAGGACACTGACCGCGAACGCTCGACCGCACCGGCCATTGACGCCATTCTCGATGGCATGACGTGGCTCGGGCTTGACTGGTCAGGAGAAGCCGTGTCGCAGTTCGGCCGGGCACACCGGCACCGCGAAGTGGCCGAGCAGCTCCTGGCCCAAGGCAAGGCCTATCGCTGCTACTGCACACCGCAGGAACTGGACGCGATGCGCGCCAAGGCCGAGACTGAGAAGCGCCCCATCCGCTATGACGGCACCTGGCGCCATCGCGACCCGGCGCTGGCGCCTGCTGGCGTCAAGCCGGTCATCCGCTTCCGCTCACCCGACGAAGGCGACACGGTGGTCGATGATCAGGTGCAGGGCCGCGTCGTCATTCCCAACAAGGATCTCGACGATCTCATCATCCTGCGCTCCGACGGGAACCCCACCTATAATCTCTCGGTGGTGGTGGATGACCATGACATGGGTGTCACCCATATCATCCGCGGTGTCGATCATTTGACCAACGCGGCGCGGCAGACGCAGATCTATCAGGCGATGGGCTGGCAGGTGCCGAGCATGTCGCATATTCCGCTGATCCACGGTCCCGACGGCGCCAAGCTGTCGAAGCGCCACGGCGCGCTGGGTGTGGAAGCCTATCGCGCCATGGGCTATCTGCCGCAAGCCATGCGCAATTATCTGGCCAGACTCGGCTGGAGCCATGGCGACGATGAAATTTTCTCGACGGAACAGATGGTTGAGTGGTTCACCCTCGAGTCGATTGGCAAGAGTGCGGCGCGCTTCGACTTCGCCAAACTGGAAAGCCTCAATGGCCACTATATCCGTCACATGGCCGACGCAAGATTGCTGGAGCACTTGATTGCCGTGCTGCCCCACCTCGAAGGCGGAAATGCCATGCTGGCCCGGATCGACGATGCCATGAAGGCCAAACTCCTGAAAGCCATGCCGGGACTGAAGGAGCGTGCAAAGACATTGGTCGAACTGATGAACGGCGCCAGGTTCCTGTTTGCGGCGCGGCCACTGACGCTGGACGACAAGGCCCGGCAGATCATGGCCGACGGCGGCCAGGAGGCGCTCCGTGATCTGATTCCAGTGCTGGAGGGTGCGGCGGCATGGGTGGCGTCCGATCTCGAAGCGGCGGTCAAGGCCCACGCCGAAGCGAAAGGCCAGAAGCTCGGCAAGCTGGCCCAGCCCTTGCGGGCGGCGCTGACCGGCACCAATGTCTCGCCGGGCATCTTCGATGTGCTTGAGGTTCTGGGGCGGGACGAGGCGCTGGGCCGGCTTAAGGATCAGGTCAGTTAAGTTGACCTTCTCTTGTTGCAGTGCAATAATCCAGCAAAATTGAAAATGGGAGCCTGTCATGGCGGATGCAGCAAAGACGGCAACTCTGACGATTGATGGCCAGACGGTCGAGTTGCCGGTCAAGTCCGGTTCCATCGGGCCCGATGTCATCGACATCACCAAGCTTTATGCCCAGACCAAGGCCTTCACCTTCGATCCGGGGTTCACCTCAACCGCGTCGTGTGAGTCGAAGATCACCTATATCGATGGTGACGAAGGCGTACTTCTCTATCGCGGCTACCCCATCGAGCAGCTGGCTGAACAGGGCGATTTCATCGAGACCTGCTATCTGCTCTATTATGGCGAGTTGCCGACGCCGTCGCAGCGCCGCGATTTCGAACATGCCATCACCTATCACACCATGGTGCATGAGCAGATGGCCAGGCTCTATCAGGGCTTCCGCCGCGATGCCCATCCCATGGCGGTCATGGTGGCGGTGGTTGGCGCCATGTCGGCCTTCTATCACGACTCGCTCGACATCAACGACGCCCGCCAGCGCGAGGTCGCCTCGCACCGGATGATCGCCAAGCTGCCGACGATTGCCGCCATGGCCTTCAAATACCACATTGGCCAACCCTTCGTTTATCCCAAGAACAATCTGGGCTATTCGGCGAATTTCCTGCGCATGTGCTTTGCTGTCCCGTGCGAGGACTATGTGGTGAACCCGGTGCTGGCACGCGCCATGGACAAGATCTTCACACTCCATGCCGACCACGAGCAGAACGCCTCGACCTCGACGGTGCGTCTGGCCGGTTCGTCGGGCGCCAATCCCTTTGCCTGTATCGCGGCGGGCATCGCCTGCCTGTGGGGGCCAGCCCATGGCGGCGCCAACGAGGCGGCCCTGCAGATGCTGACGGAAATCGGTGATCCGGCCAAGGTGCCGGAGTTCATCGCCAAGGTGAAGGACAAGACCTCGCACATCCGCCTGATGGGCTTTGGCCACCGGGTCTACAAGAACTATGACCCGCGCGCCAAGATCATGCAGAAGACGGCCCATGAGGTGCTGGCCGAACTTGGCATCAAGGACGATCCGCTGCTCGATGTGGCGCGCGAACTGGAAAAGGCGGCGCTCTCGGACCCCTATTTCATCGAGCGCAAACTCTATCCGAATGTCGATTTCTATTCGGGCATCACGTTGCGGGCACTGGGCTTCCCAACGTCGATGTTCACCGTGCTCTTCGCGCTGGCCCGCACCGTGGGCTGGATTTCGCAGTGGAAGGAAATGATCGAGGAGCCGGGCTACAAGATCGGCCGCCCGCGCCAACTCTACACCGGCTCGCCGCGCCGCGACTATGTGCCGATGACCAAGCGGGGCAAGTAGCAAAGAAGGGTGTTTGACTATCTCAGCTGCCGGATGATTTCGGCCAGTTGCGCTTCGGCCACCGATGCGGCGGCCTCATGAAGAGGCTTCCATTCCAGATGGCGCTGTCCCTGCTCGGGCCAGGAGCGGTGATAGACCATGACTTCGAGTCCATAGACTTCGACATGGCACGGGAGTTCTGATCTGTCCGGCTGGCGCTTCATATATTCATAATGGCCAAGCGCGCTGCGGCCGATCTGGCCGCCGACGCCTGCTTCCTCAAAGGCCTCGCGTACCGCAGCCTCATGCGGTTTCAAACCCTTCATCGGCCAGCCCTTGGGGATCACCCAGCGCCGGGTTTCACGCGACGAGATCAGCAGCACCTCGATACCGGCACCGGTTTCGCGCCACGGCAGGGCGGCATATTGCACGGCGGTACGAGTCAATGGTTTCTTGAGAAGCACGTTCATGATCTTTCACCGAATCATACGCGGCACTTCGATATTTATGGAAGGCTACGCCCGTCTCGTTAACAGTTCTTTCGCGGATATCCGCTTCCCGCTATGGCTTCCATGATGCGCATCACCAAACCACAAAAGCCCATGATCCCCACCGAGGCTCAAGTGCTGGAGTTCATCCAGTCTTCGCCCGGTATTGTCGGCAAGCGCGAGATTGCGCGGCATTTCGGTATTCGCGGCGGCGACAAGCTGGGCCTCAAGGCCCTGCTCAAGCATATGGAGGCCGAGGGCAAGCTGGCCAAGCGCCAGCGCAAGCTGATTGACCGCACGGCGCTACCGCCGGTCACGGTGCTGGAAATCATCGGTCTTGACAAGGATGGCGAGGCGTTCGCTGAACCCATCGAATGGGACGAGCGCCTGACGGGAAAAGCACCGCGCGTGGTGATCACTGGCGGCGAAGCGGCGCGCAAGGGCGACCGGGTGCTGGCCAAGATCGAGGCCTCGAAGGATGGCCGCTACAAGTTCCGCGCCAAGGTGATCAAGGCCCTGTCGGAGCGTTCGACAAAGGTGCTGGGCGTGTTCCGCATCGCCCAAGGACTCGGCGCCCGCATCATTCCGGTCGACAAGAAAGCCCGCAATGAATTGCAGGTTCAGCCGGGCGACGAGAATGGCGCCATCAACGGCGAACTGGTGGAAGCCGAGATCATCCAGAGCCATGGCCGAGGCTTGCCCTCGGCCCGGGTGCGCCAACGGCTGGGCGACATGAGCGACCAGCGCAATATTTCGCTCATCGCCATCAACCAGCATGGCATTCCCCATGAATTCCCGGCGCGGGTGATGGAAGAAAGCGAAAAGCTGAAACCGTTCGCGCAAGGCGCCCGCACTGACCTGCGCAAAGTCCCGCTCATCACCATCGATCCGCCCGACGCGCGTGACCATGACGACGCGGTGTGGGCGGAGATCGATACGGAAACCGGCGGCGCTAACATCATCGTCGCCATTGCCGATGTCGCGGCCTATGTGCGGCCCGGCTCAGCGCTCGACCGTGAGGCGCGCATCCGCGGCAACTCGGTCTATTTTCCCGACCGCGTGGTGCCGATGCTGCCGGAGCGGATTTCCAACGACCTGTGTTCGCTGCGCGAGAAGGAAGAGCGCCCGGCGCTGGCCTGCTTCATGTCCTTCGATAAATCCGGGCGCAAGACCAAGCATCATTTTGAGCGCGTCATCATGCGCTCGGCCGCCAAGCTGTCCTATGAGGAGGCGCAAGCCGCCATCGACGGGCGCGGCGGCGCCAAGACCGATGGGCTGCTGGATTTAGTGCTGAAACCCCTGTGGCGGGCCTATGCCGTGCTGCGCAAGGGCCGCGACGCGCGAGCCCCGCTCGAACTCGATCTGCCCGAGCGCAAACTGATCCTCGATGCCCATGGGCTGATCGAACGGGTGGTGACGCCGCTCCGTCTCGACGCTCACAAGCTGATCGAGGAATTCATGATCCAGGCCAATGTCGCCGCCGCCGAAACCCTGGAAGAGCGCAAGACGCCGCTGCTCTATCGCGTGCATGAATCCCCAAGCGAGGAAAAGCTCCGGGCGCTGGCCGAGTTCCTGCGCACCGTCGACATGGTCCTGCCACTGGGCCAGGTCATGCGGCCCAAGCATTTCAACAAGTTGCTGGCGGAAGTTCAAGGCAAGGATTACCAGCACCTGGTCAATGAAGTGGTGCTGCGGACCCAGGCCCAGGCGGCCTATTCGCCCGACAACAAGGGCCACTTCGGATTGGCGCTGCGCCGCTATGCGCATTTCACTTCGCCGATCCGGCGCTATGCCGATTTGATCGTGCATCGGGCGCTGGTGTCAGCTCTGGGGTTCGGTGAGGACGGGCTTTCCACCGAGGACATCGCCCGCCTCAAGGATACCGCCGACATGATCTCCGATGCCGAGCGCCGCGCCATGGCGGCCGAGCGCGAAACCGTCGACCGGCTCATTGCCACCCATCTCGCCAAGCAGACGGGTGCTGTCTTCCGCGGCCGCATCGGCGGCGTGGTGGGCGCCGGGCTGTTCGTCAAACTCGATGATTCGGGTGCCGACGGCTTCGTGCCGGTGTCGAGCCTGGGGCCGAGCTATTTCGTCTATGACAAGACCCGCCACGCGCTCACGGCGGAACGCAGCGGCGAGACCTACCAGCTTGGCGACCGATTGGAAGTGCGGTTGGTCGAGGCAACCCCGGTATCGGGCGGCATGCGCTTTGAGGTCGTATCAGGCGGCCGCGAGGGCAAACCCGCA
>JBKJQD010000129.1:0-2916 GCA_046594125.1 Aestuariivirga sp. | reverse complement strand
CCATGAGAAACTTCCTTGCAATCGCGCCCGCATTTGGCATCGCCATGCTCACCACCGCCGCGCTCGCCGCGGCGATAACGGTCACCGGCGTGGTGAAGAGCATCGACATGAAGAAGGACCAGATCACCCTCGCCGACAAGAGCGTCTACACCCTCGGCGAGGGCTTCGAGGCGGAGAAGTTCACCGTCGGCGAGAAGGTGTCCATCGTCTACAGCATGAAGGGCGGCAAGATGGTCGCTTCGTCGGTCACGGCGGCGAAGTAGCGTCCCTGCGGGCATCCCGGTGCCCGCAGCCCATTTCCGCTTGACGGCGGAAGCGCCCGCCCGGATATGAGAGGTTGACGGGCGTGATGGCAGCTCAGAATGACGATCTGGATGCTGACCCGGAAATTCGGGAGGTTAGTTGACCACGACCTGAGGACATCCAGACCGGCATCGTCTGCCCGATGGCATCTCGACGAGATGGCCGTCCGAATCGGTGGGGGAATGTTCCTGTGGCGTGCTGTCGATGATGAAGGCGAAGTGCTGGACATGCTGGCGCAGAAACGCTGGAACATGGCTGCGGCTCTGAGACTCTTGCGCAAACTGCTCAAGAACAAGGTTGTTCATCCGGAATCAATCGTCACCGAAGGCTTGGCATAATATCCTCTGCGGTGAGGGACCGCGGGTTCTCGGACCGCCATCGGGTTGGCCGGCTGCGAGACAACAATCGCGCTGAGAAATTCCAACTTTCGATCCGCCGACACGAACGCAAACAGCACCGGTTCAAATCGCCAAGTTCAGCGCAAAGATTGCTCGCCACCCATGCCACCATCTATAATACCTTCCGCGTCTAGCGCCGCCTGATCAACTCCTCGATATTCCGCCATCTTCGAGCCGAGGCCAAGGTGGCTTGGGTTGTGGCCAAGGCGTCATTGTTACGGTGGCTGTGGCAGAATCAGTTGTGACGATCTGCGTTAACGTGACAGTCCCCTCACTGCAAATCAACACCTGCGCAATGGCGGCGGTCGTCCATGAAATCATCTGGAAATCCTCATGCGGAATTCGCGTGGGCCAAGCCGCTGCTTCCGCCAAGCCAGGAGCTTTGGTGAAGGGCAGTATGGACATGTCGTCTTGTTCTTCAGGAACAAATCTGAGCTTGTGGCCCCATAGAAACCTAGCTGCGCCGCTTTGCAAGCATCACGCGACATATCTTACAGATAAGTAAAGTATTTGCCAACATGAGGCCAAATCCACGTGCGATTGTCACAGTCCACGCTTTGGAAGGATCATCACACCATGCCACGAACGCTCCGATTTCTGCCCTTTGTGCTTGCCCTGCAAATCTCCGTTGTCCTTGCCGGTGAAACGCCGCTGAAGCCGGAGGTCAATCCGCCAGGCGACATTCCCGACAGCCAGGTTTTCGTGGTCCACATGTCTGCGGATGGCTACAGCCTGAAGGTGCCAGAGGGCTGGGCGATGGAGGCCAAAGACACCGGCACGGTGTTCAAGGACAAATACAACACCATTACCACCATGATGGTTGAGGATTCCGGAGCCTCCGCCGCGTCGATCAAGGCCGGCCTTGTTCCGAAAATCGAGGCCGAAGGCCGCGCCGCGAAGCTGGGCAAGGTGCGCGTGATCAAGGTCAAGGGCAAGGAAGCGGTGCTGGCCGAATACACCGCGAACTCCGAGCCCAACGCCGTCACCGGCAAGCAGATCCGCCTTGAAGGCGAGCGCGTCTTTTATCCCGCTGGCGATCACGTGCTGCTGCTCGACCTCACGGCCCCGCAAGGCGCTGACAATGTTGACCAGTGGAAGCTCATCACCAACAGCGTCCGCCTCAAGTGAGCCTGCTTGAGGCCCGTGAGCTCTACCGCTTCTTCCACGATGGCAATGAGGAGATGATGGCGCTGCGCGGCGTGTCCCTGACCATTGCGGAAGGAGATTTCGTGGCCCTCACCGGTCCGTCGGGCAGCGGCAAGTCCACGTTGCTTGCCTGCCTTGCGGGGCTGGACGATCCCGATGGCGGCCGCGTCACCTGCCAGGGCCGCCAGGTTAGTCGCGTCTCCGAAACGGAGCGCATGGACATCCGGTCACACCACATGGGCATCATGCTCCAGGGCAACAATCTGGTTGGCCACCTCACCATCGCGGGCAACGTCTGCTTGCCAGTTGAGAGGTTGCGGGAAGATAAGTCTGTGAGGCGCGCGGAAGCCCTGGCGCGGCTTGATGCCTGGGGGCTTGGCGCACGCAAGCCATTCTATCCCCACCAGCTCTCCGGCGGTGAGCGGGCGCGGGCTTCGCTTGCGGTTGCGATGGCCTGTTCGCCAGCACTGCTGTTTCTTGATGAACCGACAGGCGAAGTCGATGCGGTAACCGAGGCGCTCATCATCGACTCGCTCGCGCAACATTGCGGCGGCGGCGGCGCGGTTGTCATGTCCACTCACAGCAGAAAGCTGTCGGCACATGCGGGCCGCGTAATGGCACTTGAAAACGGAAGACTCGCACATGGCTGAAATACTTGTAACCATGCAGGACGTGGCGCGGTCCTTCACTGTCCATGGCATCACTGTCGATGCCCTGCTGCCCGTCACCTGCACGCTGCGGGCGGGGGACCGCATCGCCATCAGCGGCCCATCGGGCAGTGGCAAATCCACCTTCCTCAATCTCGCGGCGGGTCTCGACCGGCCCACGTCGGGCAGCATCACCTGGCCAGTCTTCGATGCCACGCGCCTGCGCCCCGGCAGCATCGCCACCGTGTTCCAGATGTCATCGCTCATCCCGGCCCTCACCGCGCTCGACAATGTCGCCCTGCCGCTCCGCATCATGGGCGAAACCACGGACATCGAGACCCGCGCCAGAAATGCCCTCGCCCGTTATGGCCTTGAAGCGCTGGCATTTCGCTTTCTCACGGAAATGACAGGCGGGCAAATTC
>JBKJQD010000061.1:0-15916 GCA_046594125.1 Aestuariivirga sp. | reverse complement strand
TTTGCCAACATGTCGAACGACCCCGAACAGGAGTTCTTCAGCGACGGCATCACCGAAGACATCATCACCGATCTGTCCAAGGTGATGCCGTCGCTGAAGAACTCCTGTTCGGGGTCGTTCGACATGTTGGCAAAGGGCAGGACGGCGACCGACGGCTTGTCGGTGCGCGGGGCGAGCTTCGCGCCGGTTGCTGGTGCTGCATTGCTCGTGGGCGTGGCCATGTTGACGAAATACACATGCACCGGCTGGGCGATGTTCTTGACGGTCTTTTCGCCCTGATCGAGGAACTCGATCTCCAGCTTGTTGCCGACATGATTGCGGACCGTTGCCGAACAGGCGATGCCGCCGGGCATCGCCAGCCCTTCCAGCCGCGCCGCCATATTTACGCCGTCGCCGTGGAAATCATCGCCATCGACGATGACATCGCCGAGATTAATGCCGATGCGGAACTTGATGTGGCGATCTTCGGGGACGCCCGCGTTGCGCTCCGGCATGCCGGTCTGAATTTCCACCGCGCAGCGCGCCGCATCGATGACGCTGCCAAATTCGACCAGAAAGCCGTCGCCCATCACCTTGAAGATGCGCCCCTTGTGCTTGGCGATTGCAGGATCGAAGAACTCGCGGCGATGCTGGCGCAGCGCGCCGAGCGTGCGTTCCTCATTGGCTTCCATCAGACGGCTGTAGCCGACGACGTCAGCTGCCAGTATTGCCGCCAATCGCCGTTTGACCTGTTCCTCGTCCATCGTCGTCCCTGAGATCGCCGGTAGCCACGCTACTCGACTTAGGGACTGATTGGCAACGTCTTCGCCGGAAGAGGGCCGGAAGCAGAAGTTCGAACCGGCCCGCCACCACGGTTTTGTACAGGTAGCGGAACGGCCGGCGAACGGCTATCCTGTTGCCATGAGGATTTTGGCGATGGTGAGATCCCGCTTGCAAGGAACCGTCATGGCAACGGTCTCCTACCCGAGCAATACCGCTGCGTTAAACCCCCGTAGAAAAATATCGTTTAGGTTAGAGACCGCGGGACGCCAAGGATCGGCCTCAATTCAACCTTAGCGGACGGCAACAGGACTGCATTCGCCGACATGGACTATATTCAGCCTTATCTCGACTATTTTTCCGCCCATCCCGATTGGGCGATTGCCATTGTGTTCCTCATTGCCTTTGGCGAGGCGCTACTCATCATTGGTCTGTTTGTACCTTCAACCGCCGTACTGGTGGGGGCGGGCATTCTCGTTGGCACCGGGCATTTGCCTTTTTGGCCGGTATTCATCGCCACCGCCGTCGGTGCCATTGCCGGTGACCAGGTGTCGTTCTGGGCCGGAAAGATGTTCGGCCACCGGCTTAAAACCCTGTGGCCTCTGAACCGTTATCCGCAACTGGTGGCTCGCGGCGAGGATTTCGTGCGTGAGCATGGCGGCAAGAGCATCGCCATTGGCCGCTTTGTTCCAGGCGTAAAGGCCGTGGTGCCCGGCATCGTCGGCATGTTCGGCATGAACCAATTCTATTTCGTGGTGGTAAATGTCTCCTCCGGTCTGGTGTGGGCCGCCGCCCATGTGCTGCCCGGCATTCTCATCGGCCAGGGCCTCGCTTTCGCTGGCGAATTGAGTGGCCGTCTGGCCGTCGTGCTGCTGGTGCTGCTCGTCATTCTGGCGGTGGCGGGTTACGTCATCCGGCTGGCCGTGGCGGGCCTTTCGCCCTATCTCAACCAGTTGCTGGCGCGCATTTCGGCCTGGGCGCGGGGTTATCGCAGCAGGCCGATGCAGCGCTTCGCCCGGGCCATCGCACCCGACAATCCGCGCTCGCTGCTGGTGGTACTGTTTGCCGCCATCTTCGTGACCGGCATTCTGGCGCTCGGCAACATGGTGCTCCGGCTGGCCTCGGCCAATGCCGTCTCCAACATGGACATGTCGATCTTCAACCTGATGAAGGAGATGCGCAACGCGCCAGCCGACGAGTTGATGATCACCCTCACCATGCTCGGCGACGGCCTGGTAATGACGGTACTGGCGGTGACCATTGTCGTCTGGTTGTTGTGGCGGCGCTCCTATCGTGCTGCGATTGCCGCCGCCGTTGCCTTCACCGCAGGCAAAATCTTCGTGCCGGTTCTCAAGTATGGCATCCAGCGCCCGCGCCCGATTGCTCTCTATGACGGTGCTGAACTGTTCAGCTTCCCCTCCGGCCATGCCACCATGGCAGCCTTGATCTTCGGCATTCTGGCCGTGCTGGTCAGCCATTCCATGGGCCGTTGGGGCAGGGCGCTGGTTTACGCCATCTGCGGCATCCTGGTGGTGGCGATTGCCTATTCGCGCGTCTACCTCGGCGTCCACTGGCTGTCGGATGTGCTGGGCGGCCTGCTGTTCGGAACCATCATGGCGGCCGCCTTCGGCGTGGCGATCGAGGCCATTCCGCCGCGCCGCATCAGGCCGCTGGGCCTGTTTGGCACGTCGCTGATCGCCTTCATCCTGGCCGGCGTCCTGCACGTCTCAACCGGCTTTACCCACGCTGAGCAACTTTATGCGCCGCCCCACATGGCCGTAACCGTGCCCCAGGCCGAATGGCAAAGCAAGGATTGGGAGCGCTTGCCGCGCCGCCGCATCGACCTGGCCGGCCGTCCCGGGGAAATCTTCATTGCGCAGTTCGCTGGAAGCCTCGACAAGCTTGCAACCACCCTCGGCGCCGCGGGCTGGACCGAGACGCCAAAATGGACCTGGCGCCAGAGCCTGCCCTATCTCAATCCCCATGCACCGCTGACCGACCTGCCGCCGCGCCCGGCCCTTCACGAAGGGTTGAAAGCCAAACTGACCCTCACCCGCCCGGCCGATTCGGACAGCCAGCGCCGCGTTCTGCGCATCTACAAATCGGGCATTTCGGCCGCTGACGGGGCAGCGGAAAATCCTGTTTATCTCGTCAGCCTGACCCGCGAATATCTGCGCCACGGCTTCGACCTCTATGCCGTGCCGAGCCCCACGCCCGCCACCTTGACCGACATCACCAGCTTCCAGTCGGAGGTTGAGACATCGCACAATCTGGCCGTGCTGGCGCGTCACGATGTCGAGGGCCAGACCCAGGATCTGCTCGTCCAGGTTCCGTGATAAAGGGCCAACTCGGCGCTGGACGTGGCCCCCACGTTCCGCCATATTCCGGCAAAATTTCGCTGGTTCACATGCGGTATTGACGATGCAGTTTCTCAAGCAATTCTTCACCTGGTGGAACGGCCAGACACTCAACACCCGCTATTACACATGGCGCAACGGCGAGGCGGTGGGCCAGGACGAGTTCGGCAACCGCTACTACCGCGCCAAATCGGCGATCCCTGATTCGATCCCGGAACGCCGCTGGGTCATTTTCAATGGCTATTCGGAAGCCTCGGCCATTCCGCCCGGCTGGCATGGCTGGATGCATCACCGGGTTGATACCTTGCCTGCGGCAGACAATTATATCCCGCGCGAGTGGCAGAAACCGCATCAGCCCAATGCCACCGGCACGGTCGATGCCTACCGTCCGCCCGGCAGCATTGTCGGCGCCGGCCGTCCCGCCGTTCCCGCCGCCGATTACAAGGCCTGGAAGCCGGAATGAAACGGCCACATTTTGGCGCCGGTCTGCCATTAAGCGCCTGAGACCGGCGCACGGCCAAGCGGAGACGTCCCCATGAAGAACTCGATGTTCGAAACCCTGATCGGCGCGGTCGTGATCGCCATCGCGGCGGCGTTCTTCCTGTTTGCCTATCAATCGTCGGGCAAGGGCGGAACGGTGGGAGGCTATCGCCTGAGCGCCGAGTTCGACAACGCCGAGGGTATCAATGTCGGCACCGATGTCCGCATGGCGGGCGTCAAGGTTGGAACCGTGCTGACCATGGCCCTCAACCCCGAAAATTATCAGGCCGCCGTCACCATGACCGTCGACCCCAAGCTGAAACTGACCGAGGACGCCACCGCCAAGGTGACAGCCGAGGGCCTGCTTGGCTCCAAGTTCATTTCGCTGGAACAAGGTGGCGCCGAAGAGAAGCTCGCCGATGGCGGCACGATTTCCAACACCCAGGGCGCCGTCGACATCTGGTCGCTGATCAGCCAGGCGATGTTCGAGAAATCCGGCACCAAGACCACCGACGCGCCCCCCGCTCCACAGGCCCAGTGATGACCGCCAAAACCACTGGGGCCAGTCGCCAGACCTGGTCGAGTGCCGCTTACGACACCCATGCCCGCTTCGTCTCCGATCTCGCCGGACCGGTGCTTGACTGGCTCGACATGAAACCCGGCGAATCGATTCTCGACGTGGGCTGCGGCGACGGCGTGCTGACCGCTGAACTGGCCGAACGCGGCGCCACGATGGTGGGTGTCGATACCAGTGCTGATTTCCTCGCCACCTGCCGGGGCAAGGGACTTGATGTCCGCGCCATGGACGGGCAGGCACTCACGTTCGGCGCCGAATTCGATGCCGTCTTCTCCAATGCCGCCCTGCACTGGATGACCGATGCCGATGCAGTGGTCGATGGTGTGTGGCGGGCACTGAAACCGGGTGGCCGCTTCGTTGCCGAATTTGGCGGTCACGGCAATGTCGCGGCCATCGTCACCGCCATGCGCGCCGTGGCGCTGCGCCGCGGTGGTGACGCAGCTCTCGCCCACCCGTGGTTCTTTCCGTCGCCCGCCATCTACCGCCGCAAGCTTGAGGCGCGTGGCTTTTCGGTTAGGCGCGCCGGGCTGTTTCCGCGCCCCACGCCGCTGCCGACCGGCATGGCCTCCTGGCTCAAGCTGTTTCGCAAGCCCTTCTTCGATCAATTTGAAAATGAAGCGGAAAACGCTCTCGCTGAAGCCGTGGAGTTGCTCGCACCTGCGCTCTGCGATGGTGATGGCAACTGGAGTGCGGATTATGTGCGCATCAGGGTTGAGGCGGTGAAACCTTGAAACGCTTGAGTGCGCTGCTGGCCGCCTGCGCCGTGATGGTGTCCGCCGCCCATGCCGGGCACTTGCCGAATCCCATCGCCGTGTTCAACGGCCTCGACAAGATCACCGGCATCACCACGACCTTTGAGATCGAGATCGGCAAGGAGAAGCGCTTCGGCGGCCTCGTGGTCAAGCCCGACGTCTGCTACACGCGGCCCGTCACCGAACAGCCCAAGACCACCAGCTTCGTTCAGGTCGACGAGGTGCTGGCCGACAGCAGCCGCAAGACCATTTTCTCCGGCTGGATGTTTGCCGAGAATCCCGGCCTCAGTGGCGTCGAACATCCGACCTACGACGTCTGGCTCAACGGCTGCCGCGATCCCAACGCGCCGCCACCGGTCGTAGAGACCACTCCCGACACCACGACGCTTCAGGACCAGATCGACGAAGGCCAGCCCGAGGACTGATCACGCATTCCCCTGCCTGAATGACAGGCGGGACCTCGTCACTCAGCAGCTTGCGCGGCCGCTTTGGGTTTGGCGGCCTTCCTGGCGGGAGCTTTTTTCGCAGGGGCTTTTTTGGCTGGCGTTTTCTTTGCCGCCGACTTCCTTGCCGGAGCTTTCTTCTTCCCCGGCTCCTTGCCAGCGCGCGCGGCAATCAGCGCCACGGCTTCCGCGACCGTTAATGCTTGCGGGTCACTGTCGCGGGGCAGGGTGGCGTTGACTTTGCCGTGCTTCACGTAGGCGCCATAGCGGCCCGACATCACCTGCAGATTGCCGCCGCCATCGGGATGCGGCCCCAGGTCCTTCAGCGCGCCCTGCTTGGGCCGCGAAAAACCTTTAAGTTTCTTTTCGGCCAGAATATCAACCGCGCGGTTGATGCCGACGGTGAACACGTCTTCCGCCGATTCGAGATTGGCATAGGTGCCGTCATGCAGGATGAACGGCCCGAAGCGCCCAAAATTGGCGACGATGGGTTTGCCTGATTCCGGATGGAGACCGATTTCGCGCGGCAGCGACAACAGCCGCAGTGCGGCTTCGAGTTCGATGGTCTCGGGGTTGGTGCCCTTGGGGATCGAGGCGCGGCGCGGCTTCTCGCCATCCACCGCTTCGCCCAATTGCAGATAGGGGCCAAAGCGCCCGGCGCGGCGCGTGACCTTTTCGCCCGTCTCGGGATCAACACCAAGTTCCACACCTTCGGCGGGCACGGCGTTGGCGCCCTCGGCACCCGGCGACATGGGCCGCGTATACTTGCACTCGGGATAATTCGAGCAGCCAATGAACGAGCCGAACTTGCCGAGCTTCAACGATAGCTGGCCGGTCGCACAAGACGTGCATTTGCGCGGATCGCCGCCGTCCTCGCGCACCGGGAAGATATGCGGCGCCAGAATGTCGTTCAGCGCGTCGAGTACATTGGTGACGCGCAGTTCCTTGATGTCTTCAAGAGCCGCGGTGAAATTCGTCCAGAACTCGCGCAGCACGTCCTTCCACTTGATCTCGCCGTTGGAGACGCGGTCGAGCTGTTCCTCGAGGTTGGCGGTGAAGTCATATTCGACATAGCGCTTGAAGAAGCTTTCGAGGAAGGCGGTGACGACGCGGCCCTTGTCCTCGGGGATCAGGCGCTTCTTGTCGGTGCGCACATAACCGCGCACCCGCAGCGTTTCGAGAATCGACACATAGGTCGAAGGTCTGCCGATGCCCAATTCTTCCAGCTTCTTGATGAGCGAGGCTTCCGAATAGCGCGGCGGCGGCTCGGTGAAGTGCTGGTTGGCGGCAACCTTGCGGGCGCCGATCGAGTCGCCGCGCGCCATGGCGGGCAGGCGGCGGGCATCCTCGTCTTCCCCGTCGTCGAGGTCTTCGTGATAGACCTTGAGGAAGCCGTCGAATTTGACGACCGAACCGGTGGCGCGGAAACTGTAATGCTTGCCGTCGCGGCCATCGGTGCCGATGTCGGCGGTGGTGCGCTCCAACTCGGCACTTTCCATCTGGCTGGCGATGGTGCGCTTCCAGATCAGTTCGTAGAGCGCAAACTGATCGGCATCGAGTGTCTTGCGCACCGACGCCGGATGGCGGAACAGTTCGGTGGGCCTGATCGCTTCATGTGCCTCTTGGGCGTTCTTGGCCTTGGTGGTGTAATGGCGTGGGGCTGACGGCAGATAGGGTTCGCCGAAATTCTTGAGGATGGCGTTGCGCGTCGCCGCCACGGCTTCCGGCGCCATGTCGACGCCATCGGTTCGCATGTAAGTAATGAGACCCACCGTCTCGCCGCCGATATCGACACCCTCATAGAGGCGCTGGGCGATCTGCATGGTGCGCGACGAGGAGAATCCAAGCTTGCGCGAGGCCTCCTGCTGCAACGTGGAGGTCCGGAACGGCGGATAGGGATGGCGCTTGGCGGGTTTTGACTCGATGGAGTCGACGCCGAAGCGGCCGCCCTTGACCGCTTCCTCGATGGCTTTGGCGGAAGCCTCGTCCTTGATGTCGAGCTTGCCGAGCTTCTTGCCGCCAATGGCTTGGAGGGCGGCCTGGAACTCGGCGCCCTGCGGCGTGGCGAAGGTGCCGTCGATCGACCAGTATTCCTGGGCGCGGAAGGCTTCGATCTCCAGTTCGCGGTCGCAGATGATGCGCAGCGCCACCGATTGGACGCGGCCAGCCGAGCGCGAGCCCGGAAGTTTCCGCCACAGCACCGGCGACAGCGAGAAGCCGACCAGATAGTCGAGCGCCCGGCGCGCCAGATAGGCGTCAACCAGATCGCCATCGACCTGACGGGGATGCTGCATCGCCTCCAGCACCGAGGACTTGGTGATGGCGTTGAACACGACGCGGCTCACCACCTTGCCCTTCAGCGCGCCCTTCTTCTTGAGAACTTCGAGGACATGCCAGGAAATGGCTTCGCCTTCGCGGTCCGGGTCGGTGGCGAGGATCAGCCGGTCATCGGTCTTCAGCGCTGTGGCAATGTCGGAGAGGCGCTTGGCCGACTTGCTGTCGACCTCCCAGTCCATGTCGAAATCCTCATCCGGGCGCACCGAGCCATCCTTGGGCGGCAAGTCGCGCACATGGCCGTAGGAGGCCAGGACGGTGAAGTCCTTGCCGAGATATTTGTTGATGGTCTTGGCCTTGGCCGGGGATTCGACGACGACGACGGTCATTCACTGTCCTGGTTCGATTGGGTGCGCCTCATATAGGCATCCTGCCGCCGCCGCAAGCACAGCCGGATTCTACCTTTTGCAGCCAAATACAACCAATGGATGCTTTACAGTTATCACAACACGTATATCGTGTGCTGACGTTACATCCACAATCAGCCGGAGTTCAGATCATGGCGGCCACCGCAGCACAGAACATGGCTTATGTTTCCCGCAATGGTAGCAATACCGATGGCAATGCACCAGAAAATAGCACGGCACTGATGACCGCGAGGCAGCGCGATACCGCTCAGTACATCGCCGACATGATCCTCGAACTGCGCAACATGGCAAAGGGCACCAAGTTGCATGCCGTCATGGTGCCGCTGGAATACGCCTATTACGAAGCCTTCTCGGCCGCCAACCGCGTGCATGTCACGGCGGAAGAGGTTGACCGCATCAACCGCCTGTCGAAGACCGTCGAGGAGATGGAGGCCAAGGCCGAGGTGGATTACTGAGACTGTCGCAGCCAGACTTTGCAGATCGCCAGCCGTACTATGCCAGCGGGTGCCGCAATACGGGCGCTTTCGCCGGGGTTGAGGACCGCGCTGTCACCCTGCTGCAAGGCGAGTTCTGCCGCCATCGCGTTGCCATCCAGCACATGAAGCAATAACCAACCTGCCTCAGCATTGAATTCCGCAGCTTTGGCCAGCACCACGGTTTCCAGCCCGGACGCGAATCCGTCGCGGCGGACAATCAGGTTGAAGTCGCGCGATGGTCCGGATTTCAGCCGCCCGAAAATGTCCCAATCGCCCGAGAAGCTTCGCGGCACGAAGGCCGGACTTACGGTAATGTCACCATGAGGACCGCCGGTCAGGGTCATGCCGCCGCCTTCGATCATCATGATATGGCGGTCATAGCCGGGAAAGCGGGAGAACGGCCCGTCACCGGCCACCGTGGCAATGCTGACCCGCCAATCATAATGGGCGGGATCATCGCCTGCGACATAAATTTGGGTGGTTGTGCCGCCGCCGTTTTTCCATGGCATGACGGCATAGTCCGAGGCGGGCAATACAATCACGGCTTGTGCTTGGCGCGGCCAACCGGCTCGGTGTGGGCAACCACCCGGCGGATGCCGGAATACTTTGCCTGCAACACCGCACCGATCCGGTCGACATCGTCATGCACCGCCTCGACCGTGTCGCTGCCCGCGAAACGGCAATGGTAATGCACGAAGATGCCGTTCTCGTTGCGGCGGACGCGGACGTTGTGAAGGTCGCTGAGTCGCCTCTGCTTTCCAGCCAGCGCCGTCAGCATCTTGACAATGCTGGCGGCCAGTTTGGGGGCGGCATCCTGACCTGCAAGCAAGCGTTCCGGCTGGGGTTCGATATGGCTCTCGACTTCGACTTTGGACCCAAGTTCCCGCCTTATGGCACGCTCCAGTTTGGTTGCAGTGTCATGGGCCTTGTGCAGCGCCATGGCGCCGTCAACCTCGAGATCGAAACTCACCGCCAGCTTGCCGCTGATCTGCTGCACCGTCAGATGATGGATCGCCAGATTACGCCGCGACGCAATCAGCATGACTTTCTGAAACACCGTCTCATCGTCAAGCGCCACGGGATCAGCGGTGACGGTGATGTCGGCATTGGGATAGCGCTGCCGTACCCTCGCATGCAGCGTTTCCTTGAGGGCGATGATTTCGTCGATGGGCAGGGTGCGGGGCACTTCCACCACGATGCTGCAAAACAGCGTGGCGCCCGATGGCCGCAAGCGGATCGATTTGACATCCAATATGCCATCGACACCGGCGACCATGGCGCGCACCGCTTCGGTGGCCCCTTCCGGTGCCCTGTCAAGCAGCGTGTTGAGGGTGCGCGCCCCAAGCCGCCAGCCCGCCAAGCCGACGAAGCCCGAAACCACCAGTGCGGCAATCGAATCGGCGGCTGGAATGCCCATCCAGACCGCACCCAGGCCGAGCAGCACGACCATCGAACTCCACATGTCGGAACTGAAATGCAGGGCATCCGCCTCCAGCGCTTCGCTTGAGGTTTTCTGGGCAACCCGGTTCAGTGCCCGTGACCGGTTGAAGTCAATGAGGATCGATCCCGCCACGATTGCCGCCGCCCACCACGTCACTTCGACATGAGTTTCCTCCGCCAGCAAGCGCTTGACCGCCTCCCAGACGATCCATCCGGTGGTGACGAACAGCAGCCCGGTTTCGATCAGCGCCGCGACACTTTCGATCTTGGCGTGGCCATAATGGTGTTCGTCATCCGGCGGCTGGTCCGACCAGCGGATAGCGAACCAGGTGATGATGGTGGCGCCGAAATCGAGAACGCTGTGGATGGCCTCCGACAGGATGCCGAGCGAACCAGTGGAAAATGCCGCGATCAATTTCGCACCCGCCAACAAGGCGCTGGCGAACATCGAGAACAGGGCGACCTGTTGCTTTTCGGAGGTTGACATGCGGCCTGTTTAGGCAGGCGAGGGGGCCGTGGCAAGCCGCGAGACAGCCATGTGGCACCCGCATGCGAGGCCGGGCGGCAAGCGCTCTTGTGCCCCGCGCCAGATTCATGCTGCCTATGCTTCAAGCAGCCATGGCCTCTGATTCCGCGATACCCGGCGTAGTACCTCCACGCAAGGCCGGCGCCTATACATTCGCCGCGATTTTCGCGGTGGAATCCCTGGCGCGTTCGCTCAATTCCACGGTCATTTCGCTGCAGTCCTACGACATCCTCGGCACCAGCCAGAAAGTCAGTGTGCTGTCGACTTCGATGTCTTTCCTTGTTCTGGCCACGACGCTGCTCTTGCCCCATATCCTGGGCCGCCTGCGCCGCCGCTGGGCGTACTCGCTTGGCGCGGCGCTGCTGCTGGCCGGCAGTCTTGCCCTGGCGCAGCATCTGCTGACCGGGCAGGCCCTCGGCATGTGGCTGCGCAACACCGGTGCGGCGGTCATGAATATCACCCTGTCGCTCTATATCCTCGACCATATCAAACGCTCGGAACTGGCCCGCTCTGAGCCGCAGCGGCTCAGCCTCTCGACATTTTCATGGATGACCGGACCGGCGCTCGGCGTCTGGCTTTATGTGAATTACGGACCCTGGGGGCCGCAGGCGGCGGTCATCGCCACACTCGCCGTACTGCTGCTGGTCTTCTGGTACATGCGCCTGCACGACCATGGCGGCAGCATGCCGCCCGGTACGCTGCAATCCTTCAACCCGCTGGCCAACGTGCGCCGCTTCGTATCGCAGCCGCGGCTGCGCCTTGCCTGGCTCATCGCCTTTGGCCGCTCGACCTTCTGGACAACTTTCTTCATCTATGGGCCGCTGCTGGTCGTCGAAAGCGGGCTGGGAAAAACTGTCAGTGGACTGATGATCTCGGCCAGCCAGCTGCTGCTGCTCTCGGCCTGGCTGTCGGGCCGGTTGGCGCAATCCCATGGCGTACGCTTCGTCATCGCCGGGTCCTTCGCGCTGGCCTGCGCCGCCTCGGTCGCAGCGGGGCTGGCCGGAACCCATGCCCCCTATGTGGCGATTGCCTTCATGCTGGCGGGATCGGTGGCGGCCTCGGCCCTGGACGGTGTCGGCGGCATTCCGTTCCTGCGCGCCGTGCGCCACCACGAACGCCAGCAGATGACCGCCGTCTACCGCACCCACATCGATTTCTCGGAAATGCTGCCATCTTTCGTCTTTGCGTTCGCGTTGCTGTGGCTGCCCATCGGCGCGGTGTTCATCATCATGGGTATTGGACTGGCGGTCATTGGTCTGATCGCCTGGCGCTATCTGCCGCGCTCTTTGTGATTGCCATGGGCGAAGGCCTGCGGCAACTTGGCGGGCACCAAAAGGAACTCCCGCCATGCCCCAGAACATTGTTGTAGGCCACCAGCAGCTCATGGCCGAAGCCGAGGCGGAGGTCAGCAGTGTGACCGCCGCCGAAGCCATTGCCATGCACGGCCGCGACGACGTGGTGATCGTTGACATCCGTGACCCCCGAGAGGTGCGGCGCGAAGGCAAAATTCCCGGCTCCTTCCATGCGCCGCGCGGCATGCTGGAATTCTGGGTCGATCCGGCCTCGCCCTATCACAAGCCCATTTTCGCCGCCGACAAGACCTTCATCATCCATTGTGCCAGCGGCTGGCGCTCCTTGCTCGCCACCCAGGTTCTGCAACGCATGGGCCTCAAGCCGGTGCATAATCTCAAAGGCGGGTTTGGCGGCTGGAAAGAAGCCGGAGGCCCTGTCGCCATGGAGGACAAGCCTTGAGCACGCCGCATCTGATTATCGCCAACAAGAACTATTCGTCCTGGTCGCTTAGGCCATGGATGGCCATGACCATGGCTGGTATCGCCTTCGATGAGACCGTCATTCCGCTCGATACGCCCGAAACCAAAGCGCTGATCGCCCAGCATTCCAAGGCCGGCCGCGTGCCGGTCCTGCATCACGGCAATCTGGTGATCTGGGACTCGATGGCCATCATGGAATATCTGGCCGAGACATTCCCCGACCGGTCACTGTGGCCCGAGCCGGTTGCGGCGCGCGCCCTGGCGCGCTCGGTTGCCAATGAAATGCATTCCGGCTTTCAGGCGCTGCGCAATGCCTGCCCGATGAACTTGCGGCGACCGCGGCGCAAGGTGGCGATGAGCGAAGCGGTACTCGCCGACGTGGCCCGCATCGAGGCCATCTGGCGCGAATGCCGCGCCCGCCATGATGGCGGCGGTCCTTTCCTGTTCGGTACCTTCGGCATCGCCGACGCCATGTTCGCGCCCGTCGTCACCCGTTTTGACACCTTCGACATTGCCGTGGCCGATGACACCCGCGCCTACATGGAAAGCGTTATGGCGACCAAGGCCTTCACCGCGTGGAAACAGGCGGCACTGGCCGAAACCTGGATCGTGGCACACGACGAAGTGGACTGACGGGGCTCAGTGCGCATAGCAGTAGATGCGGTTGTACTTGTAATTGACTTCGACCCGTTCAACCATCGCATATTTCTTGTTGCACAGCTTCCAAGCATATTCATAGGCCTTCTTGCGCTGCTCGGCGGTATAGTTGTCGCGGTTCTTGGGCGCCGGTTTCTTCTTGGCGGCCGCTTCCGCATCCGCGAGGCCGAGGCTCAGGACGATGGCCGCAGCGCAGAGCAATGCTAGCAAGGTCTTCATGGCTTTCTCCTTACCAAGTTAAATCAGCACCAACAGCTTGTGTTTCTGACTCATTCGCCCGTTGATATATCACCTATCCCACGGGAGAGGGAGGGGCCTGAGCGCAGCTTGGGAGGGTAAGGGGACCGCACGTCAAATTGTGACCGCCCAATCCCAACCTCCCACCGCTTCGTGGCGGGCCCCTCTTTCTCCCGAGGGGAGAAGGGAAGTAGGGGCCTCAGGCATAGGGGCCTTCGAGGCCCAGCTGGCGCATTTGGGTGGCGTAGGTATTGAAGCTCATCACCAGCCCGGCGCCGTGACGGGCGATCAGTTCGTCACGCCGCTCCGCCGTTTGAGCCGAGGCCAGTGCGCCCCAGATAGCGGCCATGGTTTCGGCCTCCGTCCTTAGCTGGTCCGTGGCATCGTCGGCAACGCGCTTCAAGGTTGCGGCGGTACACTTGCCGACGCCCGCCACCGTCCGCGAACCGGCGCGGGTGTAGCCCTCTGGCAGGTCGCCCTTGAGGTTGGTGACCGCCCTGAAGCGGATCGCCGCGATGATCTGGTCCACGGCCTGCTTGGCGCCATCGAAGCGCGACACATGCCCGGTATCGGCGGCGGCATGGGGGAGCAGTTCGAGGCGGCCAGGATATTTCCGTGCCAGTTCGAGATAGGGCGCCATCGGCCCGCTGACGGCAGCTGTTTCGGGGTTGACGAAAATATCGGCATCGATGGCGGCATGGCGAACCTTGCCCACAGCCATCGCGGCATCAAGGGCTGCTGCATCGACGCATTCGCCACGGTCATAATTGATGAGGATGGCGCCATCGTTCATGGCATCAAACACCACCCCATTCACCACCTGGGCGGTGGCGTATTTGCCGGTAGCGGCGTTCAGCGGCCCAAGCCCGGTGTGCGGTGAAATCACATCGGCACCGCGGGCCGCGTCCTCCGGCGAGGCGGCGAACTCGAAACCTTCCGACTCGATCCAAGCCTCGTGGCGGGGCCTCGCATGGATGCTGATCCTCATACCAAATGCCTGGGCCAGCTTGGCCACCTCGCGGCCGATGTTGCCATAGCCGATGATCGCCATCTTGCGGCCATCGGGCTTCTCGGCCGGGAAGTCCTTGAGGTGACGGCCGGTGTCGAATTCGCCAGCCACAGTGCGGCGGTGGAGTTCGTCGACGGGAAGGTCCGGCATGACCTTGAGCAGCGCCTTGAACACCATGTGGGCGGTGGCGCGGCTGTTGAAGGACGGCGTGTTCATGAGGGGAGCCTCGCCACCTTCGCCATTGCCGCCGCCCCATGAGGCGGACGCCATGTTGCCAGTGCCGGCCCCGATACGCACGCCGCCCAGCTTGAAGACGCATTCTTTCGGCAGGACGGTGGCGGCGGCGATCACCGCGTTATACCGGCCCTTGGCGGCAATGCTCACCAGTTCCGCCGTAGCCGACAGATGCGGCTGATAGAAGAAATGAATCCTGCCCTTCTCCAGCTTCTTTTCGTCCGTCAACGGAGCATCGTGCCATACAGCACCCTGCGCCTCGGCATGGGCCTTGACGGCGCTGTGGTCGGGCTTGCCCTTGGCGTCGAACTTAAGGCCGACGAGATCGCAAACCAAGACCCTGTAAGCACGATTGGGGTCGTCCTTGCGGGCCGCCGTGCCGTGCGAGGCAGGCGCCGGGAAGGTGACGCCGAGCCTCGCCCGTTCCTCTTCCAGCACCACAATCCGGGCCCGGTGATAGGCATATTTGAGATTGTCGAGGAGGGCGGTGATGTCCTCCACCGGGCGGATGCCGCCGATCCACGCACGATAATCGCCGGATGTGCCGGGGAAGGCATTGACATAACGCGCCACATCAATGCCCGCCTCGTGAACGCCATTGGGATGGGTGACGGCGGCGCCGCGGTTTTCGGGATTGGCCACCCCCAGTTCGAACAGCGGATTGGACGTCATCCACTCGTTGAGGGCGGCGCGGTTCAATACCGAGCGGCGATTCATTTCGGCGACCGGGCCGATGCGCTTCTCGACGCGCAGCAGTCCAAATGTAGTCTCGGCGAAAGCCAGCGTCGCAAACGTATTGATGACGCCGCCCAGCATCTTGTTCTGGGCCGGGTCATAGATTGCCCGAGCTTCACGCTGCGCGCGCCAATCTGGTCAATATTGCCAGCATCGCGCGAGGAGCGGGCGCCATTCGCATCACCGGCGCCAACGGCGACCAGGTGACAATCAAGGGCAGCGGCTTCAACTACGACATCAACGGCTTTCTGATCAGTCGTACGGTGACCAGCGTGATCTGGCTCAACAACGGCGCGAACTATGCCGTGGCCAGCGGATTTTCACTGAATGCGGTGCTGACCGTCTGTCGGGCAACGGCATTGCCAACGAACTCAAGGGCGGCGAGGGCAATGATGTTCTAAAAGGTGGCGCCGGTGGTGACACGATCGACGGCGGTCAGGGCGGTGACACAATCAGTGGCGGGATAGGTGCTGACCGGATCATCGGCGGGCAGGGCATCGACTAGCTGTCGGGCGATGCCGACGCCGACACCTTCGTTCTGGCCAATCTCAGCGGCAACCGCGATATCATCTCAGACTTCGTGGCGGGCGTCGATACGCTGGAGGTGAACTCCGCCCTGTTCAAGGGCGGGCTGGCGCCGGGCGTGGACCTCACGCTTGGCCAATTGGCAAGCAACACCACGGGCCTGGCGGGCGATGCCGATGACCGCTTCATCCTGAACTCGGTTACCGGCGAATTGTTCTACGGCATCAACGGCAGC
>JBKJQD010000449.1:0-9408 GCA_046594125.1 Aestuariivirga sp. | reverse complement strand
CCGGCAAGCCAATCAAGCTGATGGGGACCGGCGAAAAGCTCGATGGGCTGGAGGATTTTCATCCCGAGCGCATTGCCGGGCGCATTCTCGGCATGGGCGACGTGGTGTCGCTGGTCGAGCGCGCCGCCCTCGACTTCGACCAGGATAAGGCCAGGAAGATCGCCGACCGGATGCGCAAAGGTGCCTTCGATCTCGAAGACCTCGCCGATCAGTTGCGGCAGTTGCGGAAGCTCGGCGGCATGGGCGGCGTCATGAACATGCTGCCCGGCATGGGTAAAATCAAAAAGCAGATGGATGGCATGGACCTCGACAACAAGGTCCTGAAGCGCCAGATGGCAATCATAGGTTCGATGACGCCCCACGAAAAGCGCAACCCCAAGGTGATGGACGCGCGGCGCAAGAGGCGCGTGGCGGCGGGTTCGGGCACCAAGGTTGAGGAGATCAACCGGCTGCTCAAGATGCATCTGCAGATGGCCGCCATGATGAAGCAGATGGGCCAGGGCAAGGGCCTGTTCGGCAAAATGATGGGCGGCGGCAAGGGCGGGCCGGACGCCGCCGAGCTGGAAAAGATGCAGGCGGAGCTGGCCGGAATGAACCCCGACGCGCTGCCGGAAGACTTGAAAGACATGATGAAGGGCGGTGCGCTGCCCAACATGCCGAAGCTGCCGGGCTTGCCGGGTCTCGGCTCCAAACTTCCAGGACTCGGCGGATTGCCGGGCCTCGGCGGCGGTTTCAAGGGATTGCCGGGTCTCGGCAAGAAGCGATGAAAATCAATCTTTAAACGGATCAACAGGAGAAAAGACATGGCCGTTAAAATGCGCCTCGCAAGGGCGGGCACCAAGAAACGCCCCTATTATCACATCGTCATCGCCGATGCGGGCGCCCCGCGCGATGGCAAGTTCATCGATGTGGTCGGGGCTTTCAACCCGATGCTCAAGAAGGACGACGTCAACCGCGTGAAGCTTGACGCCGAGAAGGCCGCGGCCTGGCTCAAGAAGGGCGCCCAGGCCACTGACCGGGTGCTGCGCTTCCTCGACAAGGCCGGCGTTGCCAAGCGCGAGGCCCGCAACAATCCCACCAAGGCATTGCCGGGCAAGAAGCGCGTCGAGCGCGAGAAGTTGCAAGCCGCCGCCGCCGAAAAGGTAGCCGCTGCCGCCGCGGCTGCGCCGGAAGCATAAGAACCACTGGTCATGGTGCCGCGCGATCTCGTTTCGGTCGGGGCCATCACTGGTGCCCATGGCATCAAGGGCGAAGTGAAGCTTCGGAGCTTCACCGCGGTTCCGGGAGCGATTGCGGGCTACTCGCCTTTGCAAACAAAAACCGGCGGCAGGATCGAGATCGTGAAGCTCCGTGTACAGAAGGATGGCTTCATCGCCGTCCTCAAGGGCGTCACCAGCCGCAATGCCGCCGAGGCGCTGAAAGGCACTGAACTGTTTGTGCCGCGCGTAGCACTGCCGGAGCCGGAAGATGGTGAGGTCTATGTCCATGACCTCATCGGACTCCCAGTGCTGCTGAAAGACGGCACCAGGCTCGGTGAAGTCGTGGGGCTTGAAAATTATGGCGCCAGCGATCTTCTCGATGTGAAGATTGATGGCCGCCGTGACACCCTGCTGATCCCCATGGTCGATGCTTTCGTGGTGTCGGCGGATGCGGAGAAGGTGGTGGTCGATCTGCCGGATGGATATGCGGAACAGGGTGCATGACCTTCGCCGCCACAGTCCTCACCCTGTTCCCGGAGATGTTTCCGGGTCCACTGGGACTGTCGCTGGCGGGGCGGGCGCTGGACAGTGGCATCTGGTCACTTGAAGCCCGCGACATCCGGGCCTCGGCAACCGACCGGCACCGCACGGTGGACGATCATCCGGCGGGCGGCGGGGCTGGCATGGTGCTGAAGCCCGACGTGCTGGCCGCCGCCATCGACGCCGCGGCCCATCAGGGTCCGCGTCTGCTGATGAGCCCGCGCGGTGAACCGCTGACCCAGGCGCTGGTCCGCGAGTTTGCGGCGGGGCCGGGCCTGCTGATCGTCTGCGGGCGTTTCGAGGGTGTGGACGAGCGCGTTATCGAGCGCCGGCAGCTTCGCGAGGTTTCGGTTGGCGACTACGTGCTGTCGGGCGGTGAACCCGCCGCCATCGTGCTGCTTGATGCCATTGTCCGGCTCCTGCCCGGCGTGATGGGCAAGGCCCTGAGCGGCGTTGAGGAAAGTTTCGAGGACGGGCTTTTGGAACAGCCGCATTATACCAAACCCAATGTTTGGGAAGATGCTGAAATTCCTCAGGTTCTTCTCTCCGGCGACCATCAGGCGATAGCCCGCTGGAAGCGCCAGGGGCGGGAAGACTTGACCAGGGCCCGAAGGCCGGATCTGTGGCGAAAGCACGAGACCGGAAAGATTTGATTTTTAACCGGGTAGAGGCTATAGGCCGCGCAACCCTTAAAGGAAGTACGTCATGGATATCATCGCTCAGCTCGAAAAAGAGCAGGTTGCAGTTGTGGCCGCCCAGCGCGCCGTTCCCGAGTTTGCTCCCGGCGACACGGTCATCGTCAATGTCAAGGTCAAGGAAGGCGAGCGTTCGCGCGTCCAAGCCTATGAAGGCGTGTGCATCGCCCGTTCCGGCGGCGGCATCAACGAGAATTTCACGGTCCGCAAGATGTCCTATGGCGAAGGCGTGGAGCGCGTGTTCCCGGTCTATTCGCCGATGATCGACTCAATCAAGGTCATCCGCCGTGGCAAGGTGCGCCGCGCCAAGCTGTATTATTTGCGTGGCCGTACCGGCAAGTCGGCGCGCATCGCCGAGAAGCAAAAGGCCCATGGCGCCGCCGCCGCGCCAGCGGCCGCGCCCAAGGACGCCGAGGCATAATCATCCGTATACGGATGGATTTCGGGGGCCGGTGCTGAACCGGCCCTTTTTATTTGGAGGGCGTGGTGGACAGCTATCTCGAAGTCAATCGCCGCAACTGGAATGACCGCGCCGCCATTCATGTCAAGGACGAAGCCGGCGGTTACCGGATTCAGGCGTTTCTTGATGGCGCCGATAATCTCCATGACATCGAGCATGGCGAAATCGGTGACGTGAGGGGCAAGCGCATCGCCCATCTGCAATGCCACTTCGGTATCGACACGTTTTGTCTGGCGCGGCGGGGCGCATTATGCGTGGGTCTCGATTTTTCCCCGGTGGCGATTGCGGCGGCGCGTGACCTGCTGAAGAAAACCGTCCTCGACGCCCAATTCGTGGAAGGCAATGTCTATGACGCGCGAGCCCTCATGGAGGGTCAGTTCGACATGGTCTATTCGACCTGGGGCACCATCGGCTGGCTGCCGGATATCTTCGCCTGGGCGAAGGTTGTTGCATCATTGCTGAAACCCGGCGGCAGTCTCTATCTGCTGGAAGGCCATCCGTCACTGATGCTTGCCGATGAACGAACGCCGGAGCTGCGCCCCGGTTATGATTGGCGAACACCGCTGGACAAGCCCATCGTCATGAATGACGACACGACCTACACGGGCGACACGGCGAAGATCGCCAACACCACGACGGTCGAGTGGATCCATCCGCTCTCCGATATCATCAATGCGGTGATCGCTGCGGGCCTCAGGCTTGAGGCGCTGAACGAGCATGAAGTACTGGCGTGGCAGTTCGCGCCGATCATGGTGCCGGTCGAGGGCCGCCGCCGCATGTGGCGCTTGCCTGACGGTTTCCCGCGCCTGCCGCTGGCCTTCTCGATCAGTGCGGCGAAGGTTTAAATTCCGGCCTGCCCAATAAGCTGTCCGATTGCAACGTCCTTTGCACGAAAACACGGCTTGTCATAACAGAGGCGCGCTAAAAAATATCTGGTGGAATAATTTTCAAGTTTCCGCGTAGCGCTGCGGAATCCGTCCAGATTTCAAATTCATCAACGAAATTCGCTGTTTTCATCAGTAAACTGTCAGTTAGACACTGTTACAGAATTGTCATGAAGTTGTCGTGATACGGTGAGTGTCCCCTGGGGGGCGTTTCAACTTTTCAGACAGACACGTTCCTACCAGGACGAACGGGCCGGAGGCTAAATGGACTCGCTTTTGATTCAAACTTTGTTGACTGATCATGCCGATGTGCTGATGAGGCTGGCACTCAACGTCACCGCCATGTCCGTTCACGTGTTCGGGATCTACTACAATCGCTACCGCAACAAGGAAGTTGTCACCGCGGCGGCGATGTTCAATATCTTCATCTTCTCGGTCCTTACAATCCTGTCGTCGGTGGACTTCAGTGTGACAGCGGGTTTCGGCCTGTTTGCCATTCTTGCCTTGTTCACACTCAGATCGGAGCCTCTCGAAAAGACCGAGATGGCCTATTTCTTTGGCAGCGTTGCAATCGCCGTGATCTGTTCGGTGAAGGGCGGCTCCATCGTTTTATCAGCGCTGATCACCTGCTTTTTGCTGCTCGGCGTCTATGTCATCGATCACCCGCGAATGCTGAAATCAGTGCGCAGCGTGAAACTTTTTCTCGATCAGATCGACGCTGACATACTGTCCGACCAAGCCGCCATGACGGCGCGGCTGGGCGAGCGGCTCAATGTCGAAGTCCTGTCCTATGAAGTTCTGCAGCTCGACTACATCAATGAAATGGCGAGGATCAATGTCTACTGCCGCACCCGCTAGACCCTGGCTCACGGAGCATTTCGCTCCCATCAGCCTCAAGTCTCTGGAAGCCAAGGCCGGAATGCTTGAACGCATCGACAACAAATATGTGGTCGATCAGGCGGTGCTGCGCCTGGCGATGCCGCAGCTCGCAGAGCGTTTCGACATTCTGGAGATCGGCGGCCGCCGGACTTTCACATATGATACGTGCTACTTCGACGACGCCTCCTGCCGCAGCTATTTCGATCACCACCAGTCGCGCTACCGCCGGATCAAGGTACGCATGCGCAAGTATCTCGACGCGGACCTGTGCTTTGTCGAGATGAAACTCAAGGACAAGCGCGGCATGACCATCAAGAAGCGCCTGAAAAGCGATCCCGCCAAGTTTGGCATGCTTGACCGCAACGCCCAAGACTTCATCCGTGAAACTTATGCGCAGCAATACAAAAAAGAATTTCCCATGGCAATCGAGCGCAATCTTGACATGCGATACCAGCGCATGACGCTGGTCGGCAAGGACGGCGGCGAACGCATGACGATTGACAATGGCATGCGTTTTTTCATGACTGGCGGCGAATGCCGTGTCGACCCGTCACTGTTCATCATTGAAGCAAAATCGGCCAAGGGAAATGGCGCGGCAGACCGTATTCTGCGGCGGCTGCATCAGCACCCCACCAAACACGTCTCAAAATACTGCACCGGCCTGGCGACAATGCGCGAAGGCACCAAGCACAATAATTTTCGCCGCGCGCTGCGAAAACTCGGCTTGCTGGAGGGTATTGGCGCGGCAGAACCACAACTGGCGCAAGAACGTGAATTTGAGCCGCGGCCGGCCCATGCCCCCTCAATTTTCGGCAATGCTTATGGTCATCTCGATTTGGCGCAGGCTTGAGGCTGATGTTCTCAGTGGCCGCAAACGGGCATCAAGGACTGAAATTCATGGCTTTGAAATTTGCCGTTCTGGCTAGTCTGGCCTTGCTGTCATTTGCGACTTGCGCCTATTCGCAGTCGCCGACAGGTGCTGCCAGCGAAATACTTGATGATGTCCGCATTCCCGATACCGACAGCCAGGGAAATGAGATCAACCAGGTGTCGGGCCTGGCATGGGACAACGACGAAGGCCTCGTCTACGCGGTTTCCGACTTCGGCCACATCATCCACCTGAAGATCGGATTGGCGGACAACAAGCTGAAGACGGTGGACCCCATCTATTTCGGCCCCTTGCGAGATGTGGTGGGCGAAGAAATTTTTACCGATGCCGAGGATATCGTGGTTCTGAACGGCGCCAATGGCATCAAGGGCGACTCACAGATTGCCGTGGTCTTCGAGGATGGCCCGGCGGCGGCGTTGTTCACGCCACAGGGTGAATTCGTCGCGCAGATCGATCTGCCGAAACCACTTGACGACCGCACGTCGTACCAGGGCGCCAATCAGCGGCTTGAATCAATCGCCGCGGACACAAACCATGGATTTCTGTTAGCTCCGCAAGTTCCATTGAGGGGCCAGGAAGAGAGCGTCCACACGGTTTACGCGGCAGATGGCAAGACTTGGACTTTCGACGCGTTGCAACCAAGCAAAACATCAACCAAGTCCATGCAGTTACAGCCCGATGGCACACTGGTGCTGTTGGAAGGTTTCGATCGTGGCGGCCTGCTGTCAGTGATTGGCGGGGGCACACATGAACTGCGGTTGCGGCGGCTGGACATTGCCAACTGTGTTGCATCCGCTAAATGCCCTGTCGTCGATTACATTCCCACTGACCCCACCCTGATGGCAGACCGCTATGAGGGCCTGACGCGGTTCGGAGATCATCTCTTTCTGCTTGCCACCGATGAGAACAGCGGCTCCCGCCTCGTCCTGCTGCGGACCTCGCCCTGAGTTGACAAGGGATCATTCGGGCAGTTTTGACGGTGCGCCATCAAAACGGTAATGCCCGGTGACTGGAAAGCTGAAGAGCACATCCTGAAGCCTGGCCCCTGCCCCGATGTTGTGGGCGACCAGCGGGTGCGAGTCCTCGTCATTCCGGTGCTGGGTGACGATGGCGATATGGGGCAGGTTTCCGGGGAGCATCATGGTGACGATGTCGCCCGGCTGATAATCCGCCGCGTCATCACCTGCTGGCAGGGCGGCACCGTTTCGTTTGAAATAGGCCCGCAGATTGGGTACGCGGCGGTGGTCGATGTTGGGGTCGGGTTGTGCCAGGCGCCATTGCCGGGGATACGCGGCAAAATTCGCCCGCATGTCATCGTGTACGCGTTTTTGCAGATCGACGCCTAGCCCATCGCGATAGGCGCGGATCACCACGTCGGTGCAGACGCCGCGCTCCATTGAAACATCGCCGCCGGGATAGGCCAGCCTGACATAGGCCGGATCGTAAAGCACGGTCTTGCCGATCTGATCCTCGGCGGCGTCGACAAGTTTTGCTGGCCAGGCCGCGGCGCGAGCCGGAATGGCGGCAAAGCACAAGGACGAGGCGAAGAGCAGGCGGCGGGTCAGCACGGCAGCATTCCGCCATGGCATCATGGCAGGATTGCGGATTGGCCTTTGGGGTTTGACTTGGGACCTCCAAGCGCTAAATACCGCCCGACACAGCTTTGATGGGAAGCTCCGATGGCCAAGCCGCGCACACTCTATGACAAGATATGGGATGATCACCTGGTCCACGAGGCCGAGGACGGCACGGCGCTGCTCTATATCGACCGCCATCTGGTGCATGAAGTGACCAGCCCCCAGGCCTTCGAGGGCCTGCGGATGACCGGACGCACGGTGCGCCATCCGGAAAAGACGCTGGCCGTGGTCGATCACAATGTGCCGACCACCGACCGCAGCAAGGGCATCGCCGAGACCGAAAGCCGCATCCAGGTCGAGACGCTGGCCAGCAATGCCAAGGAATTTGGCATCCTGTATTTCCATGAGCTCGACAAGCGCCAGGGCATCGTTCACGTGGTCGGCCCCGAGCAGGGCTTCACGCTGCCCGGCACCACCATCGTCTGCGGCGACAGCCATACCTCGACGCACGGAGCCTTTGGCGCTCTGGCCCACGGCATCGGCACTTCGGAGGTCGAGCATGTGCTGGCCACCCAGACGCTGATCCAGAAGAAGGCCAGGAACATGCGGGTCCAGGTGGACGGCAAGTTGGCGCCGCATTCCACCGCCAAGGACATCATTCTGGCCATCATCGGCGAGATCGGTACGGCGGGCGGCACAGGGTCAGTCATCGAATTTGCCGGCGAGGCGATCCGCGACCTTTCCATGGAAGGCCGCATGACGGTCTGCAACATGACCATCGAGGGTGGCGCCAGGGCCGGCATGATTGCGCCGGACGAGAAGGCGTTTACCTATTTCGACGGCCGTCCGATGGCGCCCAAGGGCCAAGCCTGGGACCAGGCACGGCGCTATTGGGAGACGCTCAAGACCGACGAGGACGCCCATTTCGACCGCGTCGTGACACTCGATGCCGGAAGCCTGCCGCCCATCGTATCATGGGGCACCAGCCCCGAAGACGTGGTGTCGATCGCCGGGGTGGTTCCGAACCCGGACGACATTGCCGATGAGGGCAAGCGCCAGTCGAAGTGGCGGGCGCTCGACTATATGGGCCTCAAGCCCGGCACGAGGATGACCGACGTGGCGCTCGACGTGGTGTGGATCGGTTCCTGCACCAATGGCCGCATCGAGGACCTCCGCGTCGTGGCCAAGATGGTGGAAGGCAAGAAGATTGCCGGCAGCCTCGCCTATGCGATGATTGTGCCAGGATCGGGCCTCGTCAAGGAGCAGGCGGAAGCCGAAGGCCTGCACAAGATTTTCGTGGCGGCGGGCTTTGAATGGCGCGAGCCCGGCTGCTCCATGTGCCTCGGCATGAACCCGGACCAGCTAAAGCCCGGCCAGCGCTGTGCCTCGACCTCCAACCGCAATTTCGAGGGCCGTCAGGGCTACAAGGGCCGCACCCACCTGCTGTCGCCCGAAATGGCGGCGGCGGCGGCGCTGGCCGGGTACTTCGTGGATGTGCGGAAAACCGGCTGACCGGGAACAATTAGTGATGCAGATCATTAACCGTTGATGAACACTTCGTTAAGGCTTATGTCACCAGCGCGGCATTATGGTGATTCACTAGTTAAACCGGATGCAGCAATTTTAGGGGGTTCGACGTGGGTACTTCAGTTCAGGCGGACGCCAAATTTCTCCGCCGCGTGTTTGCCGGCCTGGTCATGCTGACGCTGATGACCGGTGCCATGGCTGGCCTGACGACAGTTCAGGCCATGACTGAGACCTCGGGCCACTGCGTGTTCTTCTGCCAGTGACGTAAACGATGGCGGATACACGGCTTTCGGCCCTGTCCGCCCCTTCCCTCTCTGACATCGAAACCCTGGCCGCCGAAGCTTACGCCGGGCTTCCGGCGGAATTTCGTGCGATGTGCGGAAACGTGGTAATCAGTGTTGAGGACTTTCCAGCCGATGACGTGCTGGACGAGATGGATGCTGACGCCTTCGATATCCTCGGACTGTTCCAGGGGCTGGGTCTCGCCCAGGACCAGGCGGTACCCGATACGGGGCGCATGCCCAACATGGTTTTCCTCTACCGCCGTCCGATTCTCGACTACTGGGCCGAGCATGAGGAAACGCTGGGGGCTGTCGTCACCCATGTCCTGGTACACGAGATCGGCCACCATTTCGGCCTGTCGGATGCCGACATGGAAGATATCGAGCGCCGTGCGGGCTGATACCAACGGCCTGTGTTCCTGACTCATGTGCATCACCGTCCCCTGATCCGTCACCCTCCGCTTCAAGCGGAGGGTC
>JBKJQD010000042.1:0-2578 GCA_046594125.1 Aestuariivirga sp. | reverse complement strand
CCTCATCCTCCCACGCCTTCGGCGCGGGCCCCTCCTTCTCCCGAGGGGAGAAGGGGAGTCTCCCCAACCGCTTCGCAGCCATTGCCATAGTCATCGGGGCGGGATACGGAAGAACTGAACATTTCTCTCATCGAGTCCGCTGCGATGCTTGCTGCCTACGGTACCGAAAAGGGTTGTCTTGTCGAATTCGTGGCCGCCGCCCAACCCGGCGTGCCGCCCGATACCATTTGGCTCGACCTCGTCGCACCCTCGGCGGACGAGGAGCGCGAGGTGGAAGCAGCCGTGGGAATCGACATTCCCACCCGCGAGGAACTGGCCGAGATCGAAGCCTCAAGCCGCCTCTACCAGGAGGACGGCGCGGCCTTCATGACCGCCAACTTGATCCGCCGTGGCGACAACGACCAGCCGGAATCCTCACCTGTTACTTTCATCATCAAGGACAACACCTTGATTACCATCAGGTATCATCATCCACAGGCCTTCCCGGCCTATGTCAAGCGGGCGATGAAGCCGCAGACCACGGCGATGACCGGCTGGGGCGTGCTGATCAGCCTGCTGGAAGCCGTTGTCGACCGCGCCGCTGACCATCTCGAGCGCGTCGGCCAGATCGTCGATGACACGTCCAAGAAGACCTTCGGAACCGGCCGCACACTGGGCGGCGTTCACAAGCGCCAGCCGCGCCGCAGGGGTGTTAACCTCCAGGAGCTGATCGAGAACATCGGCGAGGAGGGCGACTTCACCTCCAAGATGCGCGAGAGCCTGGTGTCCATCGGCCGCGTCGTGGCCTTCATGCAAGCCATCGTCGACCAGCTGCGCCAGTCCAAGGACATGAAGGAGAACCGCGCCCGCATCAAGATTCTGCAGCGCGATATCGTGTCGCTCACCGACCACGCCTCGTTTCTGTCGGGCAAGATCAGTTTCCTGCTCGATGCCGTGCTGGGGCTGATTTCCATCGAGCAGAACGGCATCATCAAGATATTCTCGGTGGCCGCCGTGGTTTTCCTGCCGCCAACCCTGGTGGCCAGCATCTATGGCATGAACTTCGGCCACATGCCGGAACTGAGCTGGCAGTTTGGCTATCCCTTCGCCATCGGCCTGATGATCCTGTCGGCGATTCTGCCGTTCCTGTATTTCAAGCAGAAGGGCTGGCTGTGAGGGGCGTTGTAGCGGTCCTTTTGTTGTGGCTGCACATGGCAGGGGCGCTTGCTCAATCTTTCGATTGCGCTAAGGCAACTATACCGGCCGAATACCAAATATGCGACGAGAAGCAGCCGGACTTGAGGCTTTATGACACCGTCCTGGACAACCTGTTTCAGCAAGCACGGCTTGCTACCGGGATCCTTGAGAATCAGATACTGGCCGAACAGCAGATATGGCTAAAAAAATGAAACGCCTGTGGCATGGATGGCGGCTGCCTAGCAAGACGCTACATGGGCAGAATCGAGGAACTGGCCCGGTCTACAGTCGACCGCAATGGAGTGACCGGCCAATATTCTTATCAAAACGCGGGCGAACCAGAAGACTCGAATCGCGGCAATGCATTCATCGCGATGGAGCCAGATCAAACCCTCGCGGCCGCCATCAGGACCTTGCAGGGACCTGGTTACAATTCCTGCTGGGTTGACATCAGAGGGGCAGAACGCATGGGTGATACTTGGCTGTGGATGGGTAAGAAAGAGCAAGCCGAATTTGGCGGCGGCATCTGCCGCATCCTGTTAAGACAAAGTGGGAATAGCTTGCGGATTGACTCTCTCAATTGCGGATATTTTTGTGGGCACAACGCTGCGGTCGATGATACCTATTTGAGGAAGAAGTGACAATCCTCTGGGTGGCACTTGGCGGCGCAATTGGATCGGCTGGGCGCTATTCGGTGAATGTCTGGTCGGGCCGCATGTTCGGCACGGAGTTCCCGTGGCACACATTGACCGTCAACATTCTCGGCTGTTTCGCAATGGGACTGTTGATCGAGGCGATGGCCCTCAAACTCGATGTCAGCAATGACGTCCGGGCTTTCCTGACCACCGGCATTCTCGGCGGCTTCACCACCTTCTCGGCTTTCTCGCTGGACTTTGCCCTGCTTGTCGAACGCAAGTCCTACGGGCTGGCAGGCGCCTATGCGGCGGGATCGGTTGTGCTGTCGCTCTCGGCTGTTTTCGCCGGGCTTTATCTGGTACGTGCTCTGGCATCATGAATGACGTCAAACGCCATGTGGTGACCGCCGACGAGGCGGGGATGCGGCTTGACCGCTGGTTCAAGGTGCATTTCCCGCAGGTGACTTTCGCCTATCTCAACAAGCTGACGCGCACCGGCCAAGTGCGGGTGGGGGCTGGCCGCGTCAAGACCAGCACCAGGCTGGTGGCCGAGCAGGAAATCCGTGTGCCGCCGCTGGCCTTTGACAAGCGCCCCGCCGATACGCCCAAGGCCGACGTAAAGCCGCTGACCAGGGAGGAGCGCCGCCTCTTTGACAGCATGGTCATTCATGAGGACCGCGACCTCTTCATCCTCAACAAGCCATCGGGCTTTGCCGTGCAGGGCGGCACCAAGACCCACCAGCACCTCGATGGATTGCTCATGGGGC
>JBKJQD010000395.1:0-8488 GCA_046594125.1 Aestuariivirga sp. | reverse complement strand
CAAGCTCGACAAGGGCCCGAAGCCCCTGCCCTTCTCCAACGGTGAAACCATCACTGAGGGCCTCGACGGCCTGGCCGAGCGCGTTGCCGAATATGCCAAGCTCGGCGCCCAGTTCGCCAAGTGGCGCGCCGTCATCACCATCGCCGATGGCATCCCGTCGCATAATTGCATCCATGCCAATGCCCATGCGCTGGCCCGCTATGCGGCGATCTGCCAGGCCGGTGGCATCGTGCCGATGGTCGAGCCGGAAGTGCTGATGGACGGCGACAACGACATCGACACCTGTGCCGAAGTCACCGAATGGGCGCTGACCGAAACCTTCGCCGAATTGCGCCACGCCGGCGTCATGCTCGAAGGCATCATCCTGAAGCCCAACATGGTGATCTCGGGCAAGAAATGCGTGACGCAAGCCGGCCGCGAGGAAGTGGCCTTCAAGACGGTCAATGTGCTGAAGCGCTGCGTCCCCGCCGCCGTTCCCGGCATCACCTTCCTGTCGGGCGGCCAATCGAGCGAGGATGCCACGGCGCATCTGCATTACATGAATGCCTTGGGCAACCTGCCATGGAAACTCACCTTCTCCTACGGCCGTGCGCTTCAAGCCGACGCGCTCAAGGCCTGGGGCGGCAAGGCGGAGAACCTCGAAGCCGGCCAGAAAGCCTTCTCCCACCGCGCCAGGATGAACGCGCTGGCCGCCTCGGGCAAGTGGACAGCGGAGTCTGAAAAGGGCGCCTGACCACCACATGGCCCAGCCCCGCCTATTCCTTGTTGCACCCGACAAACCCCTGAGCCTGCTTGAAGCTTGTCTGACGGAAGCCTGCACGGCTGGCGATGTTGCCAGCCTTCTGGTTCAGCCAGCGCTGGCCAGTTTCCTGACGGCCTTTGCCCAGAAGCTTGGCATTGCCGTGATGACCAGCGGCTCACCGCACGATGCCTTGCGGGCGGGGTGTGACGGGTTGCATCTTGGCCCCGAGGACGATGTCGCCGAGGCCCGCAAGGTGCTGGGCAAGGAGCGTTTCATCGGTGTCTATTGCGGCCACTCGCGCCATTTCGCAATGGAAGCCGCCGAGGCCGGTGCCGACTATGTCGCCCTGGCACAGAACGGGCCGTCGCTGGGCGGTGAGCCGCTGGTCAAATGGTGGGTCGATGTCTTCGAGGTGCCTTGCGTCGCCTTCGATCCGGTGGATGTTCCAGGCCTCGACACATTGCTGCCGCAGAATCCGGACTTTATCCGGCCAGCCGATGCCATGTGGGACAGCCCCGAAGCCGCCCGCCGCATCGTCAAGGACCTGATGCAGCGCCTCAAGGCAACATGAAATACATTAGTTTACTTCTGCTGTTCCTCGCCGCCGCCGCTCCAGCCTCAGCCGCCACCATGGACGAGGCCAACGCCTCCTATGCGGCGAAGGACTATGCCGCCGCCCGCAGTGCCGCCGAAGACCTGGCCAAGGGCGGCGATGTCCGCGCCATGATGCTGCTCGGCAGCCTGTACAAGAAGGGCCTGGGCGTCACAGCCAGCCTCGATGCCGCCATGGCGTGGTATGGCAAGGCAGCCGATGCCGGCCACGCCCCGGCGCAACTGGCGCTGGCCTTGATCTATCTGCGCGGCGACCTCGGGAGCGTCGACTATGACCGGGGTTCGAGCCTGCTGCGCAAAGCCGCCGAGACAGGCAACGCCGAAGCCCAGTTCAACATGGGCCTGCTGGCCTCGGGCGCCTTCGGCAATCCGCCGGACTGGATCGAAGCGGCGCGCTGGTTCCGCAGTGCCGCCGAGCAGAACCTCGCCGCCGCCCAGTACAATCTCGGCATCCTCTATCTCGAAGGCAATGGCGTGGCGAAGAATCCGCTGACCGCCGGCGAATGGCTGGCCAAGGCCGCCGCCCAGGGCAATGCCGACGCCATGCTCGATTATGGCGTGCTGGTGTTCCGTGGCGACGGTGTGCAGAAGAACGAGAAGATCGGCGCCCAGTGGCTGCTGATCTCGGCCAGGCACGGCAATGTCATCGCCCAGAACCGCGTGGCCAGGCTCTATGCTTTTGGAAAAGGCGTGGAGGCCGATCCGGTTGAAGCGCTGAAGTGGAACCTGCTTGCCGCGAAGGCCGGAAGGCCCGATGCCGAACTCGACACCATGCTGGCCAAGCTAAACGCGGCGCAGAAATCGGAAGCGGAAAAGCGCGCCGCCACATTCGTGTCCGAGGTGCCGGGTGAGTGACGCGATCATCACCTCGCCCGCCAATCCCACCGTCAAGCTGATCCGCTCACTGGCTGAAAAAAAGCACCGGCAAGAGACCGGCCTCTTCGTGGCGGAAGGACCAAAGGTGCTGGTACGCGCCCGGAGCGAAGGTTGGGAACCGGACTATCTGGTCTCCACCAGCACACCCGATACCTGGGGCAAGGCGAAGCCACTGGTGGTGGACGGCCGCATCATGGCCCTGCTCAGCGCCCAGAAAAATGCCAGTCCGCTGCTCGGCGTGTTCCGCCAGTGCTGGGCCGCCGATGTCAAACCCTCAGGCCCATGGCTGGCGCTGGAGGACATGCGCGATCCCGGCAATCTCGGCAGCATCATCCGCACGGCGGATGCGGCGGGTGTGTCCGGCATCATTCTGGCGGGCCAGTCCTGCGACCCCTGGGGGCCGGACTGCGTGCGCGCCACCATGGGCTCGATCTTCGCCGTGCCCTTGATGCGGATGGCCACCGCCAGTCTCGCGGCACTATGCAGGACATGGCCCGGCGAAGTGGCCGGCACGCATCTCACCGCCACCCAGGATTTCCGTAAAGACTATGGCGCGCCAGTATTGTTGGTCATGGGCAGCGATGGCAGCGGCCTGTCGGAGCAACTGGCCAGCGCCTGCTCCACGCTCGTCCGCATTCCCATGAAACCCGGGCCAGACTCACTCAACGTCGCGGCGGCCACCGCGCTGATGCTGTACCAGGCCATTAAACCCTAAGTTAAGCACATAGGGCCACAATGCGCCGCCGTGACCGGGTTCGCCTATATCTGCTTCGTGCTGGCCGCCGCCGTGCTGGGCGGATTGGCCGGCATCGCGGCGCATTTCTGGCGTGCCCACGCCACCATGTATGCCGAGGACCTGGGGCTTGGCGAACCGCTCGACACCTTGACCCGGCACAACTACCAGTTCGAGAAAAATGTCGTTGGCGCCGAATGGGATGACGCCGGCTTCTGGGACCCGGAAAGCATCCGCAATCTGCTCTACTACATGGCCAACGGTTTTCTCGCGCCACTGTTCTTCGGCGCCGTGGGCTGGAGCCAGCGCGAGGATATCGTCACGGTGGTTTGTCAACTCGTGGGCCATGCCGGTTTGAACTCTCCGCTCTGTGTGTGAATGCCTCATCGCTGCCCCCCGTACTCATGGCGTTGCGGGCTTTGCCGGTTTTCCAACAAAGGCGATCAGCGAACTGTCGAGATTGGGGGCGATGCAGCGCGCCCGGCTGCGGTTGGTGCTGGGCGTCAAGGGATCTTTTTCCGGGCCGCTGTCGCTGTCGAGGATGAGGCGGGCCTTGCCCGGCCTGAACCCCAGTGTGCCATCGTCGAAAACCGCGGTAGGCTCATTGTAACAGGCCACTTCGCAGCCGAGATGGCCTGCCATGCGGTTCATGAACACCTTGGCCTTGCCTGCGGTGCACACCGTAAAGGACAGCCGTGCGATGCCATTGGCTTTCAGCACCGCCGCGATTTTCGTGAGACCATCAAAGGCGTCGAGCCGCCCCCTGGCGAGTTTGTTGTTGGGGTTTTCGGAAATCTTCCTCTCGTCTTCCGCCTTCCGGGTCTTGTCAGTACTCGTCGCGGGCCTGGGATCAATGTACTGCATGGTGACTTCGTCCCAGAAAAGGCCCTTGTTCATGTCCTTTTCCGCTTCCCAGCCCCGCGCGACGTCGGAATCCGTGGCATCCCAATTGATAATGCCGAGACTGGGGTCACCGCCCGCCCCGCCATGGCCGCTGGCAACGACCACCGTGCCGCCAGTGCCTGCCGCCGCAGCGGCCTCGGTTACACCGGCGATGATCCCGGGCCAGGTCAGGGCCTTGATGAAAAAGACTTTGGCTACCCGCTGATCGAAGTCAGCCACCGTCTCGAATTCCTTTTTGACGGCGGCATCGAGCCCCGCATACTGATTGGACCAGTCCTTCTCAATCGCCTTGGCACTGCTGTGAACCAAAACCGCTTTCATCGATCAGCCTTTCTTTTCAAACGAACACTTGGCGGGTTTGCTTACCAGCGCAGGAATTGCGGGAAAGCGACTGGATTTCGAGCTGCATCATCTCGGCATCCAGAACCGTGATGGTCATCTTGCCGACGATACTGTCGGCCTGCGACTGGTAGGTGAAATTGATAATCCGGCGTTTGCGCTTGTAGGCCAGCACCGCATCCGCCGTCGACGGCCCAAAGGATTTGTCGTTGATCTCCTGGACGGCGATCCTGGCATTGTCGAGCAGCGCCAGGGCCGTCTGGATTTTGGCAACATGGTCACCGCTGGCGCCTTTGAGGATATGGGCCGAATCCCGTATTCGCGCGGCTTGCAGCTTGTCGTCCTTGCTCAGAAAACGCGATACCAAAGTCATGAGAACCTCCTCCGCAATTCACCCACCTTGCATCACCATGGCGCGGTGCCGATGAACCCCGGCTGAACGCCTTATGGTGAGCCTGCTTCACCACCACCAAGGCTTTTGCGCTTGCCAAACCGGCCTTGGTCCGGTGAAGGGAAGTGACTGGACGTTTTGGAGCTTTACATGAAATCACATGCGCGCGTCGTCATTGTCGGTGGCGGAGTCATGGGCGTCGGCCTGCTCTATCATCTGGCGCTCGAAGGCTGGAGTGACATCGTGCTCGTCGAGAAGGGTGAGCTGACCTCCGGCTCCACCTGGCATGCGGCGGGCCAGTGCCCGCATTTCAACGGCTCGCTCAACATGACCAAGGTGCATACCTATGGCACTGAGCTTTACGCCAATCTCGAGAAGCTCACCGGCCACGCGGTCTCCTGGCACGGCTGCGGCGGCTTGCGGCTGGCCACCACCGATGAGGAAGTAAACTGGCTGAAATATGTCTACGGCATCTCGCGGCTGGACGGTTATGAGTGCGAGATCATCGGCCCCGCGGAAATCCCGCAGTATCATCCCTATCTCGAAACCTTTGGGATCAAGGCGGCTTTCCGCACCGTGCATGACGGACATGTGGCGCCAGCCGACATCACCAATGCCATGGCCGCCGGTGCGAGGAAGTTCGGCGCGGAAATTTACCGCCGGACAAGAGTGACGGATATCAAGCTGCTGCCCAATGGCGAATGGCGCGTCTTCACCGGGAACGGCACCATCGACTGCGAACATGTGGTGAATGCGGCGGGGTCCTACTGCGATGTGGTGGGTGCGTGGACCGGCCACAACGTCCCCATCGCCAACCTGCTGCACCACTACGTCATCACCGAGCCGCTGAAGGAACTGATCGATCTCAAGATAGAACTGCCGGTGGTGCGCGATCCCTATTCGCACGCCTATCTGCGCGAGGAGACCAACGGCGTGCTGGTCGGCCCCTATGAGACCGCCACCGCGCATCTCTGCTGGGATGGCCAGTCCCCCGCCTGGGACTTTGAAAGCGAACTGATCGCCCCCGAACTCGACCGCCTCATGCCTTGGCTGGAAAAGGCCACCGAGCGCCTGCCGCTATTTGGCCAGAGCGGCATCAAGTCCGTCGTCTCCGGCGCCATCACCCACACACCGGATGGTGTTTATCTTTCAGGCCCGGCCCATGGGCCGAAGAACTACTGGATGCATTGCGGCGCTTCGATCGGCATCTGCCAGGGCGGCGGGGCCGGTAAATATCTGGCGCAATGGATGGTGCATGGCCAGGCCGAGATCAACATGCGCGAATTCGATCCGCGCCGCTTCGGGAAATGGGCCGACAAGGACTATACGGCGCAAGTCGCCATCGCCGACTATCACCACATGTATTATTGCTACAAGCCCGCCGAGCAGCATGTCGAAGGCCGGGGCCTGCGCAAGTCATCGCTCTACGGCAAGCTAAAATCCGAAGGCGCCCAGTTCTCGCAGATCTTTGGCTGGGAGCGCCCGCGCTGGTACGACAGGACGGGCCAAGGCGAGGCCTTCTCGTACCGCCGCTCCAACTGGTGGAATGCCGTGAAAGAGGAGGCCCTGGCGGTGCGCCAGCGCGTCGGCCTCATGGACCTGTCCACCTTCTCGAAATTCGACGTAACCGGCAAGGACGCCCATGCCTTCCTCGAACGCATCTGCGCCAACAAGGTGCCCGTCAAGGACGGCGGCATCATCCTCGGCCATCTGTTGAACGCCAATGGCTTCATCGAGTCGGAGATCACCGTCACGCGTCTGGACGAAGAGCATTTCTACGTGCTTTCCGCCGCCGTGGCGCAGCTCCATGACTTCGACCAGTTGCACTGGCGCAAGCAGGCCGATGAGCAAGTGACGATCACCGACATCACCGATGATTTCGGCGTGCTGGTACTGGCGGGACCTCGCGCCCGCGACGTGCTCGGCCCCTGCACCGAAACCGACCTGTCAAACGCCGCCTTCCGCTGGCTGACCGCCCGGACCGCCACGGTTGCCGGAGTGGATGGCGTTCGCCTGCTGCGCGTGAACTATGTCGGCGAACTGGGCTGGGAACTGCATGTGCCGATGGCGCATATGCCCGCCGTCTACGACGCCCTCATGGCGGCAGGTGAGCCGCACGGCATCCGGCTGTTCGGCACCTATGCCATGAACTCGTTGCGCATGGAAAAGTCCTATCGCGGCTGGGGCTCGGAACTGACCACCGAGATCGACATGATCGAGGCCTCGATGGAACGCTTCCTGCGCCTCGACAAGGCGGATTTCATCGGCAAGAGCGCGACACTATCCAACCAGCAGCGTGGGGCCCGCATGAAGCTTGTCACCATGGAGGTCGACAACACCGATAGCGACTGCATGGGCAATGAGCCGGTCTATCACGGCGGCAAGGTCGTGGGCGTCACCACCTCGGGCGGCTTTGGTCATGCGGTCAACAAATCTCTGGCCTTCGCCTATGTCGATCCGAAGCTTGCGGCAGTGGGCATGGAATTCGAGGTGATGGTATTCACCGAAATGCGGGCGGCACGGATTGTCGCCGAATCGGCATGGGACCCCGGCAACGCGCGGCTGAGGGCCTAAAGCCCGGTGAATTCCTTCTGCGCCGGCAAATCTTCCCATGACTGTCCGGTTCCGACGATGCAGCTCGAACCCTTCGGCCTGGAGACGAGGATGGTCCAGGTACCTGCCTCGGACGTGTATATCTCGACAAGGCTGGACTGGTTGGCGACACCATACGCATGCGGCGTCTCGCGGTATTTTTCCGAGAGCATCCTGATGATTTCGTCGCGGTCGCCACAGGGTACCTGCGCGGCGGCCGGTGCAATGAAAGCAAGGCCTGTCAACAAAGTAAAAGCAAAACAACGGTACGTCACGGTAACCTCCAGTAGCACCATCCGTGGCGCTGCGGGAGCATCAAGTACCGACGTTTACGCAGCCCACGGAGCGTTTATGCAGTTGAGATCGCTCATTCACGGCTCCGGTTATGGTAACTTTGGATGCTACGCCCGAATTCTAAACGATTTCACAATAACAGGCCGTGGCGGGCATTTCCCGGACTGTGGTTAGGCGTTCCTGTGACGGGTCAGAAAAATCTTATCGGTATCGGCCTGATGCTGGCCGCCATGGCTTGCCTCCCGTTTCTGGACGTCGTCGCCAAATTCCTTGGCCGTCAGGGCGTACCAGTGCTGCAGATCGTCTGGGCGCGGCTGTTTTTCGGAATGCTGTTCACCCTGCCCTTTGCCCTGAGGCTGGCGGGGCCAGCAGGCCTCATCCCCAACATGCCGCTCATGCACGGCCTTCGAGCCCTGTTGCTGATCACCGCCACCGGCCTGTTTTTTTGGGCGCTGAAGTTCATGCCCATCGCCGATTGCCTGTCGATCTTCTTCGTGCAGCCGCTGATCGTCACCATGCTGGCGCCCATTGTGCTGGGCGAAACCGTCGGCGTGCGGCGCTGGCTTGCCGTCATGGCCGGTTTCATCGGTACACTGATCATCATCCGGCCGGGCTTCCAGGAGATCAACCCCGGCGTCGTGCTGGCGCTGGGGGCTGGCGCCTTTCTCGCCATCTACATGCTGTTGACGCGCAAGATTTCCGGCAGCGCGCCAGCCATGGTGACGACCTTCTACACCAGCCTGATGGGTGCCCTCATCGCCTCGGTTCTGGTGGTTTTCGTCTGGCAGCCGGTCAGCATCGCGCAATGGGGCCTCATGGCGCTCCTGGCCTTCATCGCCAATGGCGGCCACTACCTGATCATCAAGGCCTACGACCATGCCGAGGCCTCGCTGCTGGCCCCGCTGGCCTATACCGAAATGATCATGGCCACCGCCGTCGGCTGGTATTTCTTTGGCGATTTCCCAGACCTCTGGACCTTTGTCGGCGTCGGCGTGCTGATCGGATG
>JBKJQD010000301.1:0-9541 GCA_046594125.1 Aestuariivirga sp. | reverse complement strand
CGCGGTGGTCGCGGCCAGATCAATGCGTTGGCCGTGATGGGATGAGCGCCAGCGGCGGGTTTCGATGCGCGGGAACGTCAGGGACTTGAGAGCGAGGAGGGCCGCCGCGTCGGACAGCGCTGCCCGCGAGAATGTTTTCTTCGCCGTCAGATCATCCGGCGATGCGTCCTGTCCGGCGGCATCGCTGGGCAAGAACTCCGCTACGTTTGACGGATTGGGTTTCGAAGAGGGCCGTTGGGCCACTTCGTCATCGTCTTGTGTGGCGTTCGCAGTGACAGCAATTTCTGACGCAAACCACGATTTGAAGACGGCATCGAAAATAGAAAAATCCGCAGGCTGGGAGGTGAGCGTCACACGGCCCGCTTGCCGGAGATTTTCGGCCCCACGCAAATCCAGGCGCGTGATCGCGGCCAGGAAATTGATGGCGCGCGACGGATCGACGTCAAGCCCTGCGTCGCGCAGCGCTCCGGGAAAACCCATCAGCCTTTGCCTGGCGAAGCTGTGCATCAGACCAAGCCTGCGTCACGCACCGTGGCCATATCTTCCTGATCCTTGATCAGAAGGCCGAGCGACCGCCGCAGCGCCTCGGGCCAGTCATCAGAGCCCGTGCTCAAAGCCAATCCAGCGCGCGCCCAGTCGATGCTTTCGGATATGCCGGGTTTCTTGAGCAAGGGCAGGCGGCGGATTCCGGCGACGGCTTCAACCAAGCGGTTGGCCGCTTCGGAGCTGACACCGGGCGCATGGCGTTCGATAATGACCTGTTCACGCGCCGCATCGGGGTAGTCGATCCAGTGATAGAGGCAGCGGCGGCGCAGCGCATCATGCAATTCGCGAGTGCGGTTGGAGGTCAGGATGGTGATCACCGGTTCGCTGGCTTTGATGGTGCCCATTTCCGGAATGGACATCTGGTAGTCCGAGAGAAACTCCAGGAGAAACGCCTCGAAGGCCGCGTCGGCTCGATCAATTTCATCGATCAGCAGAATCGTTCCATTGGCATTGCGGAGCGCCTTCAGCAGCGGCATCTCGATCAAGAATTCGCTGCTATAGAGATCGGCGAGCGCCACGGCCCCATGGCGCTCGGCGACGCGCACTTGCAGGAGCTGGCGGGCATGGTCCCAATCATAAAGCGCCTTGGTTGAATCAAGTCCCTCGTAGCATTGCAGGCGGATCAACTGCCGGCCGAGCACCGACGAAAGTGCCTTCGCCACTTCCGTTTTGCCGACGCCCGGAGCGCCCTCGAGCAGCAGCGGCTTGCCAAGTTCAAGGGCCAGAAAAAGCGCTGTCACCAGCGCTTCATCGGCAAAGTATCCGACGTTCCCCAATGCCTCGGCAATGGCGTCCTGTGACAGTGATAAGCTCACCTCACCACTGCACATGCTCGTGACAAACCATGCGCGCCCGGTTGGCGCAATGGGCCGCCGCGTCGCCGCCCGCCGCCTTGCCGCCATCGCTGGCGAAGGCCTCCATCATGGCGGCCTCGCTGTCGAACCACATCTCGTTCACCGCGTCAAACGGCAGATCGGCGTTTTCCTTGGTGAGAATATTGACGGTGTATTTGCGCATGCCCGGAATGCCCTTGGCAAGCTTGGGGTGATCATTCTCGATCCAGTTCTTGAAATCGGCAAAGTTCATTCCATCCTTGCGCTTCATGAGTGACATGACTTTTATCATTTCATTCTCCTTTTCAATTCTTGACAGCACGCAGCGCGTCCAGTCCGCGCAAGACTTTCTCCGGCGTGATCGGCATCGACCGCACCCGCACGCCGCAGGCGTTGAAGATGGCATTGGCGATGGCCGGGATCGGTGCATTGGCGGTCATCTCGCCGATGCCCTTGGCGCCATAGGGGCCGTTGGCTGCCGGGCGTTCGATGATGACGCTCTGCATGTCGGCCAGATCGCCGGGGCCGGGCATCAGGTATTCGCCAAAGCTCTCGGCGCCATGCGTCCGATTTGGATAGTAAGGTTCGGTCGTTTCGTAGAGCGCGTGGCTGATGCCCATCCAGGCGCCGCCGACGATCTGTTGATGGGCGAGTGCCGGATTCACCGCGCGTCCGACTTCATAGGCATTGGTCATCCTGAGTACCGTGACTTCGCCGGTTTCATCGTCCACTTCGACTTCGGCCACGGTGCAGGCATGGGCTTGGCAAGAGTCCGGGTCCATCTCGCCGGTTTCCGGCACGGGCTCACTCTTGGGTTTGAGGAAGATGCCACGGCCCGAGATGGACTTGCCGTGCTTGAAATGGGCCGCCAGCGCCAGATCGAGAATGCCGATGCCCTTGTCGGGCGCGCCATTGACGTGGATACGGCCCTTGCCGTCGGTCACCAGATCGGCGGCGTCGACTTCAAGTTCTGTCGCGGCGATGGACAGCATGACCTCGCGGGCTTCGCGGGCCGCCATGATGATGGCATTGCCGATGCGATGGGTGCCGCGGCTGGCAAACGTGCCCATGCAGTGGGGGCCGGTATCGGTATCGGCTGTGTCGACCATCACGTTTTCGTAAGGTACGCCCAGCGTCTCGGCGGCGATTTGTGCGGCAACCGTCTTGATGCCCTGGCCGAGATCGACGCTTGACAGGGTGATGACGAAACTGCCCGTTGTCGTTGCATGGATCAGAGCCTGGGAAGGATCGCCGCCAAGGTTCATGCCGGTTGGATAATTGACAGCGGCGACACCGCAGCCCTTGAGCTTAGCCATTGGACTGCTCCCGCTTGGTGGATGACATCGACAGGAATTCGGGCTTGAGCGTCTTGCCGGTTTGCTTGGCGGCGGCCTGCAGCACTTCGACAAGCGCCGCACCTTCCACCTTCTTGCGATGGGCTTTCATGTCGCCATCGCGATATGCGTTGCGCAGGCGCAGTTCGAAAGGATCGATGCCGAGATCGACGGCGATCTGGTCCATCTGCGATTCAAGCGCGAAGTCGCCGATGGTGACACCAAAGCCGCGCATGGCGGAGGAGGGGGTGCGGTTGGTATAGACGCAGTAACCATCGACATGAACATTGGGGATGGTGTAGGGACCAGGGAAATGTGCCGCAGCCTTGGTGGTGCCATAGGTCGAGTGGCGGCAATAGGCGCCGGCATCGACATAGAGACGGATGTGGCGGGCCACGATGCGGCCATCGTTCATCACGCCGTCCTTGATGTAGATGCGCTCGGCGGCGCGCGGTGAGGACACCTGCATTTCCTCGGACCGCGTATAGGCATATTTCACCGGGCGGTTGGTCAGCATGGCGGCCAGTGTGGCGATGGGTTCAACGATGACATCGACCTTGCCGCCGAAGCCGCCGCCGACGGTGCCGCCCACCATGCGCAGCTTGTTGAAGGGCACACCGAGAATCAACGCCATGTTGTCGAGAGTGAAGTAGAGCGCCTGGGTGTTGGAATAGATGGTGTAGCGTCCGTTACCCTCGGGCTTGGCAATGCAGCCCGTTGTCTCCAGCGGCGCATGTTCAATGGGGGCGGACTCGTAGCGGTGTTCGATGATGCGGTCGGCTGATTTGAATCCGGCCTCGACATCGCCAAAGCGGATGCGGCGGCAATGGTGGCCTTCATAGACGAAATAATTGGTGCCGTGTTTCTTGAAACTCTTGAGCTTTGGATCAAGGGCCTCCTCGACATCGAAAACGGCGGGTAGGTCCTCATATTTCACCACGACGCGGCGGGCACCTTCGGTGGCGGCCTGCGGGGTTTCGGCGATGACTGCGCAGATCTGTTCGCCCATGAACAGCACGCGGTCCTCGGCCAGCACCGGCTCGTCGTCGGGTCCGACGCCGATGAGCTTCAGGATGGTGTACCAGTTGTTGGGCACGTCCTTGTATGTCAGTACACGGACGACACCGGGCACCTTCAAGGCGGGCGCCACGTCGAGCTTCTTGATCAGCGCGTGATGGCGCGTCGAGCGCACCATTTTCAGGTGCAACATGGCGGGAAGATTCATGTCCTCGTAGAAGGTAGTGCGGCCCGTGACATGGCCGCGCGCATCGGCGCGCTGCACGGTGGTGCCGACGACGTTCAAGCCGTCGGAGCGCTCGGCGGAGAAGAAACTCTTGTCGATCTTTTCCATGGGCCTGTCCTCAAGCCGCCTTGCTGGCGGGAACGCTTTTCAGCTTTGCGGCATCAAGTGCGGCATCGATGATCGCGGTATAGCCGGTACAGCGGCAGACATTTCCGGATATCGCCCTGATGACATCCTCGCGTGAGGGATCGGGCGTGACATATAGAAGGCTCTTGATCGCCATCATCATGCCGCTGGTGCAGAAGCCGCACTGGGTAGCGAAACCATCAAGAAAGGCTTGCTGCAGCGGGTGCAAGCCGCCGGTGGGCGCCAGACCTTCGACGGTCTCGACCCTGGCGCCAGCGATCGTTTCAATGGGAATGAGGCAGGACAGCACCGCCTTGCCATCGACGATGACGGTGCAGGCGCCGCAGCCACCCTGATCACAGCCGCGCTTGGTGGCGGTGAAATTGAGCGTCTCGCGCAGTGCCGAGAGGAGCGTGGTGCCGGGCTGTACCAGCATGTCCTGGGTGCGGCCATTGAGTTCGATGGCAACGCGGGAATTGTTCATGTCACTGCTCCCCCATGATGGCGCGGCGGATATGGACCGGTGTGACGCGCGCCCGGTACCAGGCACTGGCGACCGCATCGTCGGCTGGATCGATGTCGGCGCGTGCCGCCATGGCGGCGGTGCTTGCTGTTTCGAGGTTCAGCGGCTTGCCTTCGAGAAGCGCCTCGACATGGCTGGCGCGGGCTGGCCGGGGAACCACGGCGCCGAGCGCCACCCGGCAATTCCTGATCACCCCCCTGACCAGCGGCACGACAGCGGCGACAGTGATGATGGCTGGCGTGTTGAGCGCCCGGCGCCCCACCTTGCGAAACTTGAACGTGCCAGCCGCCGGTAGGGGGAAAGACACTTGGGTGACGATCTCGCCGGGTTTCAATCCTTTCCGCACGAGGGTTTCGACCGCTTCCACACGCGAGGACTTGGCCTTGGCAATCGTTGCCGAAGCACCAAGCGCCACCAGGCAAACGGCAAAGTCACCGGCTGGCCGTTGCACAAAGAGATTGCCGCCGACGGTTGCCATATTGCGCAGGGTGGGCGAGCCGAAACTGGCAATGGCGCCTGCAAGAAACGCCAGCTCCTTGTAGCGTGACAGTGCGGCAATCGGTGTTGCAGCGCCAATGGTGACGCCGGATTTCTTGCTTATGGAAACTTTGTCCAGGCCGAGATTGCGCAGGCTGACCAGCGTTGCAACATCGTGCTGGCCGCTGTTGATCATCGGCATGACGGTGGTGCCGCCGGCCATCAGCAGGGGGGCAGCGGATTTGGCCAGGGCTTTGGCCACCTCGGCAATGCTCCTGGGCGCAATGACGGATTGCAGCATTGGTTCCTCCCTCGTCGTTCTTTTCTTGTTGCCATCGATTATCGATAATAGATAATGTGGTTGTCAAGGGCCGGAGCATGAAATAGATCGGCGTGATGGAAAATACTGCATTGCAATCACGGAACCGGCCGGAGGCGGCAGCCGACAGGTGGCCTGAAACCGGCGAGCTGTTCAATGCTCCCCTGCGCCAGAGGCTGAAGGACGCGCTGCTGCGGCGCATTCTCAATGGTGGCTACAAGCCCGGCGAGCGCCTGACGGAACTGCGCATCGCCGAGGAATTCGGCACCAGTCAGGCCCCGGTCCGCGAGGCATTGCGCGATCTTGAAAGCACCGGTCTCGTCGTCACCAGGCCGCGCCGCGGCACCTACGTAGCCGAAGTCCTGGCCAAAGGCCTTCGGGAAATCTATGCGGTGCGTGGCGCGCTTGAGGAACAGGCAACACGTATCGCCACGGCCAATGGCACCTGCGACATCGCGCTCCTCCAGAAAGAAGTGGATGCCATGCGCGAGGCCGCACGGCGCGGTGATCTGCCGGCCATCGCCGACCATAGTGTGGCCTTCCACCGGGCGGTAATGGACGCCGCCGGAAACCAGCTCCTCACCAATATCTGGCTGTCGCTGCACATCGAAACCCGCACCACAATTACACTGCTTGCCGATGGTCTCGACCTGGCCTACATCGCCGAAAGCCATCAGCCGATTATCGATGCCATTGTATCGGGCGATGCCGAGTGTGCGGCACGGGTGGCGCGGGAGCATCAGGAATATTTCGAGCACCTGCCATCACCTGGGGCTTAGGGCAAATCAGGCCCCGTCCGGCGCCGCGCCGGAGAAATGTTGAAGATCCAGCAGCCTGTTGCGCAGTTGTGGTGTGGCATATTCGATGAATGCCCTGACCTTCGGGACAGTCATGCGGCGTTGCGGCCATACCAGACTGACCGGGATCGGCGATGGTGTGAAGCTGGCCAGCACGGGCACGAGCTTGCCCTCGCGCAGGGCGCCGTCAACCATATAGGACAGGGCAATGTTGATACCCTTTCCTTCCTCGGCTGCCGCGATGCAGGCATGGGTGTCGTTGATTTCGAGGCGGGCTGGCAGTGCAATGCGGGACGGCTTTCCGTCGCGCCAATAGCGCCATTCACCGTTTGGCATGAGTGCCGATTGGGCAATGATAGCGTGGAGTCTCAGGTCGTCTGGATGTTGGGGTATGCCGCGCCTCGCCAGATAATCGGGTGCTGCCACCAACAGGCGCCGCACCTCTCCCACATGCAGCGACATCATGCTCGAGTCCGGGAGGTGGCTGATCCTGACGGCGAGATCGAAGCCTTCTTCCACGAGATCGACGACGCGATCAAAGAGAAGCAGCGAGACATTGACGCGCGGATTGGCCTCCAGAAAATCCGGCACAATGGGCCGCAGCACCGCCCGGCCAAAGGTCAGCGACGCCGTCAATGTCAGTGTCCCGGCAGCGATCTTGGCCTGGCCGGTGACATCGAGTTCGGCGGCGTCGAGATCGGCCAGAATGCGGCGGGCATTTTCGAGAAACCTTATGCCGGTTCGGTGATGCGGATTGACTGGACTGAATTTCAATCGTCACAGGAGCAAGATCACATGTCCCGCATTGCAACCCCAGCCAGCATCGAAGCCAGCCCGGAGGCCTCAAGGCCGCTGCTGGAAGCCGTCAAGAAGCAGTTTGGCAGCGTGCCCAATCTCTTCCGTGTGACCGGCGTCCCTGGAAGGCTATCTCGGCCTCAATGCCGCTCTCGCTCTGGTCCGCGCCGCGGGCTACAATGACGCCGAGGTGCTGGAGATGGTGATGCACACCGTTCTCAACACGCTAACCAACTATGTGAACAACGTGGCCGGCACCGCCATCGATTTTCCGGCGGTGGCACCAGTCAGCAAGGCCGCTTGAACGCGCAGAAATTAGGGCGGCACCAACGCCTTCCCTTGTGCCTTACTTTGGAGACCTGTCATGAACGCACGTCCGCCACTTCCGCCGTTTACACGCGAAACGGCCATCCAGAAAGTCCGCATGGCCGAAGACGCCTGGAACAGCCACGACCCGCAGCGCGTGGCGCTTGCCTATACCGAGGACAGCCAGTGGCGGAACCGCAACGAGTTTCCGCGGGGCAGGGCGGAGATCGTTACCTTCCTCGAGCGCAAATGGGGGCGCGAGCAGGACTACCGGTTGATCAAGGAAATATGGGCCTTCACAGGTGACCGCATCGCCGTGCGCTTTGCCTATGAATGGCATGATGCGGGCGGCCAGTGGTTCCGGTCCTACGGTAACGAGAACTGGGATTTCGACGAGAACGGCCTGATGCGCCGCCGCCATGCCAGCATCAACGATCTCACCATTGCCGAAGGCGACCGCAAGTTCCATTGGCCCGAAGGGCGCCGTCCCGATGATCATCCCGGCCTCAGTGACCTCGGCCTTTAGACGCCGCAGCCCAAACGAAAGTTCAAGTCATGACCCACGCCTTTGCCAAGCTTGCGTTCACGCCCGCCATCAGGGCCACGCAGGAGAGCGCTGGCAGCCGCCGCGCCTACAGCCGCATGGACGAGGGCGAGGCGCATCACAACATCCTCTCGGCCAATGAGGCGGGCTTCATTGGAGAACGTGACAGCTTCTACATGGCGAGTGTTAGCGAAACCGGCTGGCCCTATATCCAGCATCGCGGCGGACCGGCGGGATTCGTGCGCGTCCTCGATGAACGGACCATCGGTTTTGCCGACTACGCGGGCAACCGGCAATATGTCAGTGTTGGCAATATCGGCGGCAATGATCGCGTGTCGCTGTTTTTCATGGACTATGCCAACCGCACAAGGCTCAAGCTTTTGGGCCGGGCGCGGGTGATCTCCAGCAGCGAGGCCGGGCTGTTCCAGCAATTGGCGGTTCCGAGTTACAAAGCAAAGGTCGAGCGCGGCATCGTTTTCGCCGTCGAAGCCTTCGACTGGAACTGCTCACAGCACATCAAGCCGCGCTTTGACGAGGCCCAGGTCGCCGCACTGGCTTGATTGCCAGCGCGAGCGGCGGTTTACACCCGGAAGTACTCACGGTACCAGTCGACGAACGATGCAACGCCGTTCTCGACGCTGGTCGACGGCCTGTAGCCAACCTGTGCCGCGATGCTGGCGATGTCCGCATAGGTGTCTGTCATGTCACCGGGCTGGGGCCCGCGCAGGATCTTGTGCGCCGTGATGCCCAGCTTCCGTTCGATGGCCGCGACATAGTCGTTCAGTTTGACAGGTCTGCTGTTGCCGATGTTGAATATGCGGAATGGTGCATCGCTGGTGGCGGGGTCCGGTTGCTTGCCGTTCCACGCCGGATTGGCTTTGGCGATATTGCCGCTTGCCCTGAGGACGCCGTCGGCAATGTCGCTAATATAGGTGAAGTCGCGGCTGTGATTGCCGCCGTTGAAAAGCTCGATGGGCTTTCCCTCGATAATGTTCCGGGTAAACGTGAAGAGCGCCATGTCGGGACGGCCCCATGGTCCGTAGACGGTGAAGAACCGGAGGCCCGTTGTCGGCAGGCTGAACAGGTGGCTATAGGCGTGAGCAATCAACTCGTTGGAGCGTTTGGTCGCGGCGTAGAATTGCAGGGGATGGTCCGCACTGTCATGTTCCGAGTATGGCATGCTGGTGTTGGCGCCATAGACGCTGGATGAGCTGGCATAATTTAAGTGCGGCACGCCGGCATGGCGGCAGCCTTCCAGATATTGACGAAGCCGGTGATGTTGCTTTCCGCATAGGCCAAGGGATTTTCCGCCGCATATCGAACACCAGCCTGGGCGGCGCGGTGGATGACCCTGTCGAAGCGCTGCCCGGCAAAGCAGGACCTGACCGCCTGCTGATCGGCAAGATTGGCGTGGATGAAAGTGAATCCAGCCTCGGGTTTCACAGCCATCTGCCGCAGCACCGTGAGGCGGTCTTCCTTGAGTTGGCGCCTGTAACAACCGTTAACCGAATCCAAACCAACGACTTCATCGCCGCGCTCGATGAGGGCTCGCGCCACATGAAAACCAATGAAACCGGCGCAGCCCGTGACCAGAACTTTCAATATGGATTGCCTTCCCCGCTGTGTTAAACCGGACGCGGATAAATGGGGCCGGGGCTGCGGGAACACAAGGCTCGGGTTGTGTTATTTGTCGTTGGT
>JBKJQD010000299.1:0-3352 GCA_046594125.1 Aestuariivirga sp. | reverse complement strand
CAAGCTCGACTCGAATGAGAGCTTCGCCAATTTCAAGGCCTTCCATTCGGGCCCCATTGCCGATTTCCTCGGTAACGCCATCCGCGCCGAAGCCTCCTACAAGAAAGCCTACGAGCAGGCCGGAACGTCGCTGCGCGTCACCCAGGCCTATGGCAATTTCCTTGAACGCAACGGCCGCCCGCAAGAGGCCGTCAAGGTCTATACCACCTTCCTCGATGGCGACAGCAATCCGCTGGTGGCCGAGGCCCTGGCCGGCGCCCAAGCGGGCCGCAAGCCGCCAGCCTTCATCCTGACGCCGGGCGCCGGTGCTGCTGAAGCAATGTTCTCGCTGGCCACTTCGATGACTGACGAGCAAACCATCGACACGGCCCTGCTCTATGCCCAACTGGCGCTGTCCTTCAACGCCGACAAGCCAGTGGTTCTCACCCTGCTGGGCGACATCTACGAGGACATGAAGCTGCCGGGGAAGGCGCTCGATGCCTATTCGAAGATTCCCGACACGTCGCCGCTGCGCGCCAATTCCGACATGGAGATTGCCATCAACCTGCAACGGCTGGAGCGCAAGGACGATGCCCTGGCCAAGCTCAATGGGCTGATTGCCCGTGAGCCCGGCAATTATGATGCGCTGGTGACACTCGGCAATCTCTACCGCAACAACGAGGATTACGCCAACGCCGCCAAGGCCTATGACCGGGCCATTGCCGTGATCACCACCCCGGAAGCGAACAACTGGCGGGTCTATTATTACAACGGCATTTCCTACGAGCGGCAGAAGAATTGGGACGTTGCCGAAAAGCAGTTCCGCAGGGCGCTTGAGCTTTCACCCGGCGAGGCCATGGTGCTCAACTACCTCGGCTATTCGCTGGTTGAAAAGAAACTCAACCTGCAGGAAGCCATGGCGATGATCCGCAAGGCGGTCGACCTTAAGCCCAATGACGGCTACATCATCGACAGCCTTGGCTGGGCCTATTTCCAGCTTGGCGACTATGAGCAGGCGGTGACCAGCATCGAGCGCGCCGTGGAATTGCTGCCTGCCGATCCGATCATCGGCGAGCATCTGGGCGATGCCTACTGGCGGGTGGGGCGCAAGCTCGAAGCCAAGTTCCAGTGGCAGCATTCCAAGGACAACAAGCCCGAACCCGAAGACTTGATACGCATCGAGGGCAAGCTGAAGAATGGCCTGCCTGATGAGGTTCCGGTGACGCCGGCGCAAAACGGGACTGAACAGAACAAGGGCTGATGTTCGAGCCGTTCAGCGCACCGGCACCAGCCAAAGTCAATCTGGCGCTGCATGTGCTGGGGTGCCGGCTTGATGGCTATCACGAACTTGATTCCATCGTCGCCTTCGCGGACCTGGGTGATACCTTGCATTTTTCTCCGGCGGCGGAGTTTGTGCTCAGTGCCGATGGACCCTATGCCGGGTCATTGCCGCCGCCCCCGGACAATATCATCAGCAAGGCCCATGATCTGGCCGCTGCCATCGCAGCGCGCCGCGGGCTGCGGCTTCCCGGTGTTGCGATCCGTCTCAGCAAAAATCTGCCGATCGCTTCAGGAATCGGCGGCGGCTCGGCCAATGCGGCCGCGGCGTTGCGCGGATTTCTGAAGATTGCCGGGATCGATCATCTCGACAGCGACATCATGGCCGCCGTGCTGACGCTTGGCGCTGATGTTCCGGTCTGCCTGGTGGGTGGCACCTGCCGTATGCAGGGCATTGGCGAGCGCATCACGCCGCTTACCAATTTCGCGCCACGGCGCGCCGTGCTGGTTAATCCCAACGTCGCTGTTGCCACGGCGGAGGTGTTCCGAAAACTCGGCCTGGCGCCCGGCCAGTCTCACGCCGCAGCCATCAAAAATGTGAATGATCCAGCAGGCTGGCGCAACGATTTGACAGAATCAGCCATCGCCGTTGCCCCGGTGATCGCCGAGGTCCTCGCCGTGCTGCGAAACATTCCAGGTGTCAGTCTCGCCCGCATGTCGGGTTCGGGGGCTACGTGTTTTGCTGTTGTTTCGCCCCAAGCAGAAAACGCTATTTCAGGCGCCGCTGATTTGCGTGGCTGGTGGGCGTCGCCGCCGACCGTGCTCGGCGCCTGAGGCCTATTCGCAGATCTTGTAGGTGTCGCTCTTGCCGTGCTTGCCCAGATCAAAATGGAAATGCCCGGCGTGGGCGGCGTTGGACCCCGGTCCGAGGACCGTGGTGAAATAGCCGCAGGCGGAACCGCGCAACCCCTGCAACGTGGCATAGGCAGGCGAGCCGGCATTGATTGCGTCCTTGATTTGAAACACCCGGCCATCCGCCAGCTTGAAAGCCGTGATGTCGACGGCATTGCCGAAACCATGCTCGCTGGTCTTGGCGGATGAATCGCCATTTCGCCCACGGCATTCATATCCTGGCCCCGTCGACATCGCGGCGACAGGTGATTTGGTTTGCGCAAGCACAATCGGAGCGCCGGTCTGCGAAAGCCATTCCGCAAAGCGCGCCGCGAACTTGCAGTTTAGTATAGGTCTGTCGGGAAACGTGATTCGGAATTGACCGAAACTGATGTCACGCAACTGCACGGCATCGTCGATTTGGCATAGGCCAACAGCCGGCGGCGAATTTGGCATTTCAAATGTGAGACCAAGCGATTTTAGCCGCATGATGCAGCCGGCATCGGACGGCGTTGAAACTTTGGGAAGACTTGGCGGCGGTTCAATAACCGGTGGCGCCGTTGCGATCGTGACCGGCTGCGAAGGCTTCCGGCGTGGCAAGGGTGGGGGTGGTGCAGGTTGAACCACAGTCACAGGCGCGGATTTCACGGCCTTTAGCGATTTCGATTTTACCGGGGCCTTGCGCTTGGTTGAGGTCCGGTGTTTCAACGGCGCACGGTGCGCCGCATGATGGCTGGTGCATTTGAGTTTCAGCGACCTGCAAATGTCCCTGCCAACATTGCGCAATTCCGCATCGGCGGGCGTTGCGGCCAGCGTTGCCAAAAGAACAATGGCGGGGAGCGTTTTGAAATAGCTCATCACGGCAAACAACGCATGGCCACAGTTTCGGTTCCCCCGCCGTTTCTTGACATCGCCGTCCCGCCGCCGCATCTAGCTGCCATGACCAAGCCGCCGCTCACCATTCTGCTGGCAGCACCGCGCGGCTTCTGTGCCGGAGTGGTGCGGGCCATCGATATCGTCGAGCGCGCCTTGGCGCTCTACGGTGCGCCAGTCTATGTGCGCCACGAGATCGTACACAACAAATACGTGGTCGATGACCTGAAGTCCAAGGGCGCAATCTTCGTTGATGAACTCGACGAAATTCCACCGGGCGACCGGCCAGTGGTGTTCTCGTCCCATGGCGTGCGCAAGGCGGTGCTCGCCG
>JBKJQD010000285.1:0-4457 GCA_046594125.1 Aestuariivirga sp. | reverse complement strand
GCGGGCGATGCGTTTGTGGCGGATGCGGTGCGGCGGGACTCCGCCCAAGTCTTCGCCGTCGAGCGAAACATGGCCACTGGTTGGCGCCTGAAAACCGGTCAGGACATTGACCAGCGTTGTCTTGCCCGCTCCGTTGGGGCCGATCAGTCCCGTCACCCTCTGGCGCGGCACATCGAGGCTGACGTTCGACAGGGCTTTCAACCCGTCGAAGGACACCGAGATGTGATCGGCTGAAAGCGTTTGGGCCATGATCCTCCTATTTCTTCGCGCGGGTGATGACGTAGGAATTGCTGGCGTCGAGCCGTGCCACCCAACCCGGTTCGATGACGATGGTGGTCGTCACCTCCTCGATGATGGCGGGACCGGAAATCCTGGCGCCCGCACCCAGCATGCCACCATCGTAGACCGGAGTCTTGATGGCCTTGCCCGACGCCGCGAAAATCGCCTTGCGATGGCCCTTGAGTGCTTTGGCAGGGGCCGCACCTTTGGACAGCTTGGGCGGCTTCGGCTTGTCGATAAGGCCATAGAGCGTGGACTCGATGTTCACCACCTCCACGGCATTGTGGCGTTCCGAATAGGTATAGAGTTCCTCGTGGCGGGCGTGGAAGGCCTCCTTCACCTTGTCAATGGACTTGGCGTTGATGTCGAAAGTGCCGATGTCGACAGTGCATTCGTGCACTTGGCCGACATAGCGCATGTCAAGGCTGCGCTTCACTTCGATCTGGCCCGGCTTGAAGCCATCGGTTTTCAGATGCCTTGTGCCTTGCGTCTCGAGCTCCTTGTAGAGCGTGTCGATGCGCTTGTAGGCGGCGGTGTTGTCAAGGCGCAGCGGGGCTGTCGCCATGTAGTTGTACTTCACGTCCGAGATGATCTGGCCAAAGGCACAGAGGCCCGATGCGAGCTTCGGCAGGATGATGGTGCCGATACCCATCTCGCGGGCCAAAGCCGTGATATGCGCGGCCGTGGCACCGCCCGCACCAACCAGCACGAAATCGCGCGGATCATAGCCGCGCTCAACCGAAACGCGGCGGATGCCATTGACCATGTTGTTGTTGACGATAGTGTACATGCCATAGGCGGCGCGTTCGATGGACATGCCGAGCGGATCGGCAACCTTTTTAACCGCCTTGCGCGCCTTGTCGAGGTCTAGCGGCAGCTTGCCGCCGAGCAACCCGTCGGGGTTGAGATAGCCCAACACCAGATTGGCATCCGATATCGTCGGTTCCGTTCCGCCTTGACCATAGCAGGCGGGGCCCGGTTCCGATCCGGCAGACTGAGGGCCTACCTGGATGATGCCGAGCGAGTCGATCCAGCCGATGGAACCGCCGCCCGCACCCAGGGTCTCGACCTGGATCATCGGCACACCGATCCTGTAGCGCAGGAAATCGATGTTCTTGTTGAGGTTGGTGTGGCCGTCCCTGGTGAGTGTGATGTCGAAGGACGTGCCGCCCATATCGACGGTGATGACATTGTTCTTCTTGAACGGAGCGCAGACATAGAGACCCGCCTGCGGCGCGGATGCCGGCCCTGAGTTGATGGCATAGACCGAGCGGTCGGTCATGACCTGGCCCACGGCGAGGCCGCCATTGGACTGGAAGTAACGCACTGGCTGTATGGCGCCGAGCGACTTGAAGTAGCTATCGACTGCCGCCACGTATTTGCGCATGACCGGTGCCAGATAGGCATTCACCACGGCGGTCGAGGTGCGGGTATATTCGCGGATCTGCGGGTAGAGTTCGCTGCCCACCGTGAGAATGGCCGTGGGCATCATGTCGCGGACGATGGCGGCGGCGCGGCGCTCGTGGGCGGTGTTGAGAACCGACCAGACGAAGGAAATCGCCACCGTCTCGACGCCTTCCTTCAGAAACAGCTCACAGGCGGCGCGCACGTCTTCCTCAATCATCGGTGTACGGATTGATCCATCGGAGATGACGCGCTCGCGCACCCCTTTGCGCAGATAGCGCGGCACCAGCATGGTGGCGGCGGGATACTCAGGATCGTAGCGGAAGCCATCTTCCTTGTGGCCATTGCGGATTTCAATCGAGTCCTCATGGCCCGCCGTGCAGATCAACCCGGTCTTGCCGCCGCGATGGGTGATGAGGGCATTGAGACCGACGGTGGTGCCGTTGATGCAGAGATCGCAATTCGACACGATGGCGGAAGCGCTGACGCCGAAAGCATCGGCGATGAGCTTGATCCCGTTCTCGATCGCCTTGGTCGGATCAGCGTGAGTGGAAAGCGCTTTGAACAGCTTGACTTCGCCTGACTCGCGGTCGGCGATGACGAAATCGGTGAATGTGCCGCCGGCGTCAATGCCGAGACGATATTTTGTGCGCATGTTCCCGCCCCTCAAGCCGCTGACCGCAGCCGCCGGGTGGCGGCAACATCGACATTGAGGGTTTCAGGATCGGTGATGACGACGCCATAGTCTTCGCGGGCGCCGTTGATCGAGACGAGTCCGTTCTTCACGTCCCACACGACTTTTTCGATGGGCCGCTCATGGGGGTTGCCGTAGCCACCACCGCCGGGGTTCATGTTGGTAACGGTATCACCGGGCTGGATGGTCTCCATGATGTTGGTTCGTTTCAGTTCGACCTTGCCGGAGCGCTTCAACTCGACGCGGCCTACCTTGGAGTTGATATCATGCGAAAAAGCGCCCGCCGCCCCCATGGCCGGAATGCGGCGGCCTTCGCCAAAGCCAATGCACATCATCTCCTTGTCGAGGGGTTCCACTTCCCAGGCGGTGCCCGAGCCGCCGCGGAATTTTCCGGCGCCGCCTGAGTCAGTCATCAGCGAATATTTGTGGATGATGATGGGATAGGAATATTCCAGAAGCTCCACGTCTCCGCTCGTCAGCGCGCCGAAGCAGCATTCGGGTCCAACCGCATGCCAGCCATCCTGCTGCGGTGTGGCACCGCCGCCGGAGATGATGGTGGCCAGCACCATCGTCACATATTCCTCGTTGGTACGCGAGTCCCAGCCAGCAACATTGAGGCCATTGGCATGGCCCCACGAGGCCGCGACTTTCGATGGCATGGCTTTCTCGAAGGCGAGGCGCACTGCGTCCGTCAGGGTTTCCATGGGCGTTGTGGTGCAGTTCATGTGCGGTGCCGGTTCCGCCGCATTGCAGATGGTGCCCTTGGGACCAAAGTCCACCGACACGCAGCGGTAAAGCCCCTCGTTGTAAGGCGGCGGCAGGGCAGCGAACATCATCAGGCCGAGATAGACGCCCGAGTGCGAGTTACCTTCGTAGGAATTGATGAAATAGGGAATCTGCGGCGGGCTGGAAATGACAATGTGGCAGGCATCTTTTTTGATCGTCACCCTGGCCTTGATCTCGAAATCTCCGAAGCCATGACCGGCATCCTCGAGAATGGCGATGCCTTCGTAAGTGCCGTCCGGCACGGTGCGGATCAAGTCGCGCATATGACGGTCGGCCATGTCGAGCAATTCGTTGATGCAGGTATCAGCGGTTTTCTGGCCGTACTTCTCGATCATGGCAATGAGGTTGCGCTCGCCCACCTGGCAGGCGCCGATCAGCGCGTTAAAATCGCCCTCCTGATCGCGCCTCGCCCGCATGTTGGTGAAGATCATGTTGAGGACGTCATTGCGCGGTTTGCCCTTGTCCCAGATCTTCACCGGTGGAATGCGCAGGCACTCGGCGTAAATGTCCTTGGCGTTGGGATTGTAGCCGGCAGGCACCGGGCCGCCGATGTCGGTCAAGTGGCCCTTGCACACCGTCCAGTAAACCAACTTGCCCTTGTAGAAGACCGGCTTGTACATGCAGGTGTCGATGGCATGGCTGCCGCCGAAGGCTGGATCATTGTGGAGGATCAGATCGCCATCGTGAATGTCGCCTTCAAAGAACTTCGCCACCGCTTTCATGGCGGGAATGAGCGATCCCAAATGAATGGGGATGTCCTGACCCTGCAGGATCATCTCCGGCTTGGCATTGAAGAGTGCTGTCGAATAGTCATGCGCCAGATTGAACACCGACGAGCGCGCCGTCTTCTCCAGCGCCAGGGTCATTTCGCGCTGGGTCGTTTCAAGTACACCGCGCACCACGGAGAGGGTGATCGGATCGACTTGCGGGTTGCGTTTCGTCTTCACGGCCATCACAGCGCCGCCCTGATCTTCTCGATCAGTTTGGCGCGATCCTTCCTGGCCTTCAGGGCCTGGGCCATTGTCACCCGCACGAAGCGGGCCTGGGTGTGCGGTTGCAATTGGCCGATCAGGTCCATGTCGGCGGAGATCACCGCGCCAACCATGAAGTAGCCACCGCCCGAGACGGCGTCACGATGCAGCACGATGGGTTCGGTGCCGCTGGGGATCTGGATCGAGCCATAAGGATAGCAGGCATCGACGATGTTGGAGGGATCGGACCCCGCCCCGAACGGTGCCTCGCGGGCCACGAACTCCAGGGGCTTCCCACCCTTGAAGCGATAGCCGATGCGGTC
>JBKJQD010000279.1:0-3014 GCA_046594125.1 Aestuariivirga sp. | reverse complement strand
GGGTCGGAGGTTCGAATCCTCTCACTCCGACCAATTGCAAAAACGCGGGCTCCCGCTTGGGAGTCCGCGTTTTTTATTTCAGGCCCGCTTGCCGAGCAGCGTGTGTGCGGCGGGGATGCCGAACGCCACCACCAGCGCCTTCAGCGTGTCCCACAACCAGAACGGTGCCAGGCCGTATTCGACCGCCTTGCCCATGCCGCCAACGAATCCCTGAAGCCAGATGAGGCCCGGGATGTAGAGTACGGTAGCGCCGAGAAGAGCCGCGGCGATCATTTTCGGAATACTGCGGTCCCAGCCACGCTCGGCAAGCCAGCCGACGAGCGCGGCGGCCAGAATGAAGCCGATGATGTAGCCGCCGGTTGGCCCGGTGATTCCGGGATAGCCGTCCGGCGTCGGCGCGAACACCGGCAGCCCCACAGCGCCCTCGGCGGCATAGAGCGTCAGCGCCGCCGCGCCGAGCCGTGAGCCATAAACCGCGCCGATGGCGAGCACGGCAAGCGTTTGCAGCGTGATCGGAACCGGCAATTGCACCACGCTCACATGGGCTGCGGCGGCGACGATAAGCGATCCGATAACCGCGAGTATGGCGCCGCGCATCAGCGCCGATCCCCCAACTGGCCAGAACCGGTCTGACAGAAGACTGCTATTCATGTTCATTTCACCCCATCCCTGTTGTAATGGATCATCCCATGGACTATATAGTTTCCTTGGCCTCTGGTGGCAACCGCACATGACGGCACTGGAATTCGACCGCAGCTTCGAGGCCGTGCCCGGCGTCATGATGCAGGTTGCGCCGCTTGTCCGGCGCCTGCTCTGTGGCAATGCCAATCCTTTTACCTTCAAGGGCACCTCGACCTTCGTGGTGGGGCAGGGCCAGGTGGCGGTCATCGACCCCGGCCCCGACGATGACGCTCACCTTGAAGCCCTGCTGCATGCCCTGCGCGGTGAAACCGTAAACCATATTCTGGTCACCCACTCCCATGCCGATCACTCGCCGCTTGCCGCGAAACTAAAGCAGGTCACGGGCGCCCCAATTTTTGCCTATGGCGCCGTGGCGCCCGGCACTGGCGCGGGACCGCGCCTCGATGCCGGCATCGATCACGCCTTCAAGCCTGACCAGACACTCGCCGACGGTGATGTTATCGCCGGACCGGACTGGACGCTCGAAGCCCTGCACACACCGGGCCACATGTCGAATCATTTGTGCTTTGCCTTGCGCGAGGACAAGGCGCTCTTTGCCGGCGATCACGTCATGGCCTGGGCCACCAGCGTTATCGCTCCGCCCGATGGCAATATGGGGCAATACTTCGCGTCCTTGCGCAAGCTCCTGACGCGCGATGATGCCATCTACTATCCAGCCCATGGACCCGAACGCCGTGATCCCCTGCCGCTGGTGCGCGGCTATCTCGCCCATCGCAAGATGCGTGAAGCGTCGATCCTGCAAAAGCTAAGGGCCGGTGCCCGCAACCTCGACAGCATCGTGGCGGCAATCTATGCCGACGTCGATCCGAGACTTCACGGTGCCGCCGCCCTCTCAACCAGGGCTCATCTTGACCACCTGGTGGAGCAAGGCTTGGTCAGGCCGGCTGGCGATGGCTACGAAGCGGTGTGAGCAAAGCCGGCCATGCTCCACTTCGCGGGCCAACACTTAAGCGCCATACTTAATGACTGCTTTCTGCACTGTCGCAATTCAACCCGATGATCACCAAACCGGCGCGCCGCCAAGGCCGGTCAATCATGAAATTGTTCATATAACATTCGAGCATGCCGCGTCCTCCCGCGCGGGTGGTTCCGCATGCCGCATGTTGGTTCATCCGGGCCGATCGTTAAAATCCTCCGGTTTGTCTTAACCGGCATAAAGAAAATCACGCGCATTCAACTCGCCTCATCAACTTCTCATTGACTGACTTTAGCGCCTTTTATTGCACCAGGCACGGCGTTGGGATTTACTAACATAGGATAAGTAACTCGCATTGGGTACGCACGCATGTTCCGACAAGCACAAATCTGTTGCGGCCGGAACAGCATCGTACAACAGCACGTTGAAGAAGGTGGAACGGCGATGGCATCGAACACTGAGAACCGCAAATCCAGCCCGCAGTCTTTCCGCGAAGTTGCCTTCATCGATCCAGCCGTAGCCGAAGCACGCCACATCGCCGCGGGCCTCCATGCCGCGGTCGAGCCAGTTCTGCTCAATGGCAAGGAGCCGCCCTTGGCGCAGATGGCCGGCTGGCTGGCGCGGCATGGCCAGGTCGCCGCCATCCACGTCTTTGCCCACGGCGCGCCCGGCGCAATCGAGTTCAGCGCCGGCACCGTGACCAATGACGGTCTTGCGGCATCCAGCCACGATCTGAACACCATTGGCAAAATGCTGAGCAGGGGCTCATCCCTGCAAGTGTGGAGTTGCGAAACCGCCAGCGGCGAGGCTGGTGACACTTTCATCCGGTCATTGTCGAAGGCCACCAATCGCCCGGTTGCCGCTGCCAGCGGCAAGATCGGCGCGGCACATCTGGGCGGCAGCTGGAGTCTCGATCGCGGCACCGGCCACGCGATCGTCACAGCACCCCTGACCGCCCAGACGATGGCCTCCTACGCCGGCGTTCTCCAGAACAACAACGCAACGACGCTTGTCGACACAATCACCCAGAGCATCGGCGCCGACACGCTGACGGTGACGGCCACTACCCAGATTCAGGCGACCGACCTGTTTGACGGCGCCGCCGGAACGGATGCGATTCTGATCAGCGGCTCAGCGGGCGTGACCGTCGATATAAGCGCCGCAGGCATCACGGCCGGAGTCGGTTTCCGCAATTACGAAGCCCTGAATTTCGACAACTCGTCGGGAACCAGCACGCTGACGGTGAGCGCCGCGCAGTTTGGCGCGGGGTTGATCGCCACCGCCCTTGCCGTGACGGGTGCGGCTGGCACCCAGCTCATCACCATCAACAATGCGACGAACTTCTCGCTCAGCACCTGGACCTTCACCACCTGGGCCAGCGGCATCGACAAGGTCA
>JBKJQD010000089.1:0-3900 GCA_046594125.1 Aestuariivirga sp. | reverse complement strand
GCCATCCCGGTGCGGCGGTCAAAGCCATCAGCAGGATGATCGACGGGCGTCCCGAACAGATGGTCGATCCCTTCAACCTCAAGTTCCGCTCTGAGGCCTATGAGGTCATGGGGCGCTATGGCGATGCCGCGGCGGACCTCGACCGTGCGGCGGTCATGCTGAGTACCGAACTTGCGGCTGAATTCCGCACCAAGGCCGCCGTGCTGAAGGTCAAGGCCGGCAACACCGAAACGGCGAAGACCGATTTCCACGACCTGCTGCGCAGCGGAAGTCTCAAGACGGTGCTGCGCATCCAGGTCTTCCTGCGCAACAACGGCTTCGAGGATGTGGAGATCGACGGCAAGGTCAGCGGCGCCACCGAACAGGCCCTCGATCATTGCCTGGCCGACAGCCAATGCGCGGCGGGAGTCGGCCAGCCAATTTAGGCAGCCCTGGGCTTTACCGCGTTGCTGTAGGCGTCCATCAAAGTCCGCGAGATGTTGCCGGGTTTGAATTTGTAGGGGCCGACTTCGGCGACGGGGGTCACTTCGGCGGCGGAGCCGACTATGAAGCACTCGTTGAAGGTCGAAAGTTCTTCCGGCATGATGCGGCGCTCGATCACTTCCATGCCCTGTTCCTTGGCCAGTGCGATGGTGGTCTGGCGTGTCAAGCCGTTGAGGAAGCAGTCGGCAATTGGCGTATGCAGGGCGCCATCCCTCGTGAAGAAAATATTGGCGCCGGTACATTCGGCGACACGGCCCTGCCAATCGAGCATCATGGCGTCGGCGCAGCCTTTCTTTTCGGCCTTGTGCTTGGAGATGGTGCAAATCATGTAAAGGCCCGCCGCCTTGGCGTGAACCGGCGCGCACATGGGATCGGGCCTGCGGTATTCGGCGATGTCGAGCCTGATGCCCTTCATCTTGGTTTCGGGATCGAACATCGAGGGCCAGGTCCAGGTGGCGATGGCCACATGGATTTTGTTGTGCTGGGCCGAAACCGCCATCATTTCCGAACCGCGCCAGGCGACGGGGCGGACATATTGGTCGCCACCGCCGTTCAGTTCGACGACCTTCGCCTTGGCTGCATCAAGCTCGTCGAGCGAATAGGGGATCTCGAAATCCATGATCTGGGCGGAATTCTTGAAGCGGATCGAATGGTCGCGTGATTTGAAGATGGTGCCATCGTAGGCGCGTTCGCCCTCGAAGACGCAGGAGCCGTAATGCAGGCCATGGGTCAGCACATGGATCTTGGCATCCTTCCACGGCACGATTTCGCCGTTGAACCAGATGACGCCATCGCGCTGGTCAAAGGGAATGATGGTCATGGATTGGCACTCCTGTCCGGCCTATATGCTGTTGAGGAAGCAACCGGGATGGTGGTTCGCGCAACATCATTTCGTGTTTTCACGCTCTAACGTAACAAAATGGAAAAATATGTCAATATGGCTGACATAATTTCTGCTCAACAATTGGGCGAGACCGAAACCGTCGCCCTGATCGAGTTGATGTTCTTCGCCTACCGCGACTTCGTGTCCGATCCGGACGAAATTCTGACCGAGTTTGGCTTCGGGCGGGCCCATCACCGGGTTTTGCATTTCGCCGGGCGCGATCCGGGCATGACGGTGCAGCAGCTTCTCGACATCCTGCGGATCACCAAACAGAGCCTCGGGCGGGTGCTCAAGGACCTGATCGACAAAGGCTATGTGTTCCAGAGGGAAGGCGAGACCGACCGCCGCCAACGCCTGCTGTTCCTGACCGAAAAGGGCGAGGCGCTGCGCCAGCGCCTGGTGGGGCCACAGATGGCGCGCATCCGCCGTGCCGTGGCGCTGCCCGAGAACGACGTGGCTCATGTCTATCGCCGGGTGCTGTTCCAGATGGTGAGTCCGGAAAACCGCGACAGTGTGCGCGAATGGATCGACCGGACCAGCGTCATCGGCAATCCGGACGAAGACCGTGGATGAGACGGCACACATCCTGGTGGTCGACGATGACCGCCGCATCCGCCAGCTATTGCAGTCCTATCTGACCGAGCACGGCTTTCGCGTCAGCGTGGCGGCGACGGCGGCGGAAGCCCGCCAGCGCATGGAGGGCATCGTCTATGACCTGCTGGTGCTCGACATCATGATGCCCGGCGAAAGCGGATTGCAATTTACGCAGGCGCTGCGCCGCGAGGGCTTTGGCGTTCCGGTGCTGCTGCTCTCGGCGCTGGCCGATGCCTCCGACCGGATCAGCGGCCTTGAGCATGGCAGCGACGATTATCTGGCGAAACCTTTTGAGCCGCGCGAACTGCTGTTGCGCGTCCAGAACCTCCTGCGCCGCAGCGAGACTGCGGTGCGCATCCGCAGCGAAGTGTTTTTTGGCGGCTTCACCTTCAGCCTGCGACGCGGCGAATTGCGCAAGGAGGGCGAACTGGTCCGGCTGACCACGCGCGAGCGCGATTTCCTGCGCCTGTTGGCGGGGCGGCCTGGAACAGCCGTGGGGCGGGCCGAACTGGCGCCCGCCGGATCGGAAGAGGGGGCGCGCAGCGTCGACGTGCAGATCAACCGGCTGCGCCAGAAGATCGAGGCCGATCCCTCCAATCCGGTGTTCCTGCAAACGGTGCGAGGTGCAGGCTATGTCCTGCACATCGACTGAGGCGAAGTCCATGCCACATGGTTCCGGACCCTATTACCGCTTCAACCGCTTTCTCGAGCGGCGGCTGCCACGCGGACTGTTTCCGCGCGCGCTCATCATCCTTGTGGCCCCCATGGTGCTGATGCAAACCATCATGACGGGCCTGATCCTCGACCGGCACTGGGACAATGTCACCAAGATTCTGGCACGCTCATTGGCCCGCGACATCGGCGTGCTGATCCAGCTTCACGATGAGTCGGATCGCAGTGAAGCCGCCCTGGCTCATATCGTGACGCTGGCCAATGAGCGGCTCAATCTGGGTTTGGAAATCCAGCGTGGCATGACACTGCCGCCGCCGCTTCCGTCACCGTTCTACTCGCCCGTCGACATCCGCCTGAAGCGCTACCTCTCCCATGATACCGGACGGCCGTTCTGGATCGACAGCCGCGGCCAGGAAAGCTACGTCGATATCCGCGTCGAGGTCGAGAAGGGCCTGATCTTCCGTATGCTGACGCCCGACAGCCGGGCCTTTGCCGCCAACACCGATGTGCTGCTGATGTGGATGCTGGTGTCGTCGCTGCTGCTGCTCGGCATCGCCATCGTCTTCCTGCGCAAGCAGATCAGCCCGATCGTCGAACTGGCGCGGGCGGCGCAGAGCTTCGGCACTGGCCGCGAGGTGGCCGAGTTCCATCCGCGCGGTGCCGCCGAAGTTAAAATGGCGGGTGAGGCTTTTCTCGGCATGCGCGACCGCATCGCCCGCCAGGTGGAGCAGCGCACCGCCATGCTGGCCGGTGTCAGCCATGATCTGCGCACCATCCTCACGCGCTTCCGCCTCGAGCTCGCCTTCCTCGGCGATGGCCCGAAGGTGCGGCCTCTGAAGGAAGATGTCGATGAGATGCAGCGCATGCTCGAAGCCTATATGGCCTTCGTCAAGGGCGATGGCGGCGAGACGCCGGAGGAGGTCGATCTCACAGCGTTGATCGCTGCTGCGGCGCGGAGTTCAAGCCGAAGCAAGGGCGGCATCGAGATCACGGTGCCGGACGGCATGCGGGCCAGGGTCAAACCCAACGCCTTCCGAAGGCTTCTGACCAACTTGATTTCCAATGCCACCCGCCATGCCGCCCAGGTGGTGGTGGGGGCTAGCGTCCATGACCGGACCTTGCGTGTTACCGTCGATGACGACGGGCCGGGCATTCCCGCCGGCAAGCGCGCCGAGGCGTTCAGGCCTTTCGTGCGCCTCGACAATGCCCGCAATCTTGATGAGACCGGCACCGGGCTGGGGCTGGCCATTGCGCTTGACATCGCCCGC
>JBKJQD010000018.1:0-3454 GCA_046594125.1 Aestuariivirga sp. | reverse complement strand
GCCGATTTCGTACTCTCCTCCAAAGTCGGCCGCCTCATCCGCCCGGCCCACGCCAGTGACCATTCTCCGTCGCAGGTCAGATTCGACTACAGCCGGGATGGCGCACTCCGGTCGATTGAAGAGAGCCTTTTGCGGCTCGGACTTGATCGCATCGACATCGCATTGATTCACGACATCGACGGCTGGACACACGCAGACGAAAAGCCGCGGCGCTTTGCCGAGGCGCTGGACGGGGCCTATCGCGCGCTGTGCGACCTCAAGTCTCAGGGCGTCATCCGTGCGATCGGTCTGGGGGTCAACGAATGGCGGGTTTGCCTCGACTTTGCCAAGCAGGTTCCGGTGGACTGTTTCCTGCTGGCCGGCCGTGTGACGCTTCTGGAGCATGAGGCGGAGGAAGTGTTTCTGCCCTATTGCGCGGCCGGCAGTATCGGAGTCATCGCCGGAGGTCCTTTCAACAGCGGAATTCTGGCGAGTGGCGCAGTCGATGGGGCTGTCTACAATTACGCTCCTGCCGGAGAGACAATCCTTGCCCGCGTGCGCAGACTTGAGTCAATTTGTTTATCTTACGCAATTCCGCTAGCGGCGGCGGCGCTGGCATTTCCTCTCCGCTTCCCGGCTGTCGCCAGCGTCATTCCGGGAATGGCGAATGCCGCGGAAGCCGCGATGTCGGCCACGAATGCGGCGATTGAAATTCCTGATGCGTTGTGGCGCGAACTGGAGCGGGAATGGCAGATGCGAGATCAATGAGACAGCATTACGATGTGATCGTGATCGGTTCGGGTTCGAGTGGAGGCGTAGTTGCTTCGCGGCTCTCGGAAGATACCAGCCGGCAGGTACTGCTGCTCGAAGCCGGCCCGGACTTTCCTCTGGAGGCCCGGCATATTCCGCTGTTCGTGGTCAGCAGCGAGCACACTTGGCGGGTTTCGGGGGCGCCCGAACTCGATTGGGACTTCTATGATCACGACAAGGCGAACCGCCGGGGTGGCAGACCGATCCGATTGCCGCGCGCCAAGGTCGCAGGTGGTACGTCGATGGTGAATTCGACGATTGCCGTCAGGCCCGCCAGCTTCGACATGGACCGATGGGCGGCCCTCGGCTGCCCGGGATGGGATTGGCAAAGTCTTCTCCCCTTGTTCAGGCGGATTGAGAACGACCTCGATTTTGGTGACGATCCTGCTCATGGCAATGACGGTCCGATCGTCATTCAGCGCTACCGCGAGGAGGCCTGGGCGCCGGTGAACCGGGTGTTCGCGGAAGCTTGCCAGGAGATGGGCGTTCCCCAGGCTTCCGATCTCAACGCCGCCGGGCGCGATACCGGCGTGTTCGGAGCCCTGCCGCACAATCGCTATAAGGAATCGAAACAGGGAACGCTCAACACCTATCTGCGTGCCGCGCGGCCGAGAGCCAATCTCACCATCGGCGCGCGATGCCTGGCCGACAGGATCATGCTGGAGAATGGCAGTGCCAGTGGCGTGAGTTGGTTGACACCCGACGGGCCGGCGCAAGCCAGTGCCGAATTCGTCGTCGTATCCGCCGGTGTCTATAACACGCCCGCCATTATGCAGCGGTCGGGCATCGGACCTGCAGATCTGTTGCGGCGGCACGGGATTGCCGTGCACGCAGACCTGCCGGCCGGCCGCCGTCTCACCGACCATCCGGGCTGTGCCGTGTTCTTCGCAGCCGATAACATTTCGCAGATGACCGGGAGGCTGTTCGCAACGACGTGGCGTGGTGACGCGCGCGACAATGGTGAGCCGTGGTGGCATACGCACCCGTTTCCTGCTGACGAGGAAGAAGGGCTCTGCGGGCTGTTTACCTATCTGTGCCGCCAGGAGGCGGAAGGTACCGTCGAGATCGCCGGACGCGATCCCCGGACGGCGCCGATGATCGATCATAACTATCTCGGAACGGAGGCGGACGTGACACACTTTCGTGACGCATTTGAAAACATGAAGAGACTGATCGCGTCAGCACCCTTCCAGCGGCACAATGCGCGGCTTCTGACCGGCGATTCGGAACTCGACCAGCATCTCCGCAGCATGCTCGCTTCGGCCCATCATCAATCAAGCAGCTGCCGGATGGGGTCGGATCCGCGCACGAGTGTCGTCGACAGCGGGCTTCGCGTTCATGGCTTTGATAATCTGATGATCGCCGACTCCAGTGTGTTTCCAGATACGGTGATGCACAATACCAACTTGACGTGCTACGTGATCGGCGAGAAGGCAGCCGATATCATCCGCCGCCGCGAGTCCTGATCTTGACGCCGTTGAGTTCGCCGATGAGGCCCGCCATGGCCGGCAGGAAGACATCCGCATGGCCCTGGTTGAGCAGAAGCCTGAGAGTTTGATTCACCGCTTGGGCCACGGGGATGGCGCTGCCGGCACCTTCGGCGAGGCGGGCGTAGGTGCGCACATCCTTGGCTGCGATACGGATGGGGCCTTTCAGATGACTGTCGTCGCCATGGCGAATCCATGGCTCGATCATACGCCACATGCGGCCATCGGCTCCGCCCGCTCCCAGCACGTCAGCCAGCGCGTTGAGGTCGGCGCCAGCTTTGGCGGCGGTTGCAAAGGCTTCGGCAATAAGCGCCGCCATACCTATGGTCACGGAATTATTGGCGAGCTTGCACGTGGTCCCGGCACCCAATGGCCCGCAATGGATGATGGTATCGGCAAAGGTTTCGAAGACTGGCCTCATCCTGTCGATGAGTGCAGGGTCACCGCCAATGTAAGTTGCCAGTTTTCCCGCTTCGGCCTCTTTCGGTGTCCGGCCGAGCGGTGCATCGAGCATGCCTATTCCACCAAGAGCGAGTTCCGCGCCTATCTTTCGACTGACAGTCGGATCGGCTGTGGTCATGTCGATGACTACGGAGCCTGTGGCGAGTCCGGTCAGAAGCCCGTCGGGGCCGTTGACGATCGTCTCGACCTCGGTCGAAGAGGGCAGGCACAGAAAGACCGCGTCACTCGTGGCGGCTAAGTCCGACGGCAATTTCGCCTCGCGGGCACCACGCCGGAGCAAGTCATCAATCGGTTCGCGATTGCGATGGCCGAGAATGGTCAGCGCATAGCCGCCTCTCACGATCATGTTCTTGGCGACACCGTGGCCCATGAGACCAGCGCCGATAAAGCCGATGCGGAGTGCGTGAGTCATGGAAACCTGTTCCCGGAACTATCTGGATTTGAGACGATAAATTCGTTCAGCGGTACCGGACAGCGCCTCGGTACGGTCCGGATAGCTGAGAGAGGCCAGCAATTCCTTGCTAACTTGCCACCACGTCGCATAGTCAGAGGCGAGATCGAGCGGCGGCCAGTCGCTCGCCCACATGACGCGCCGGGGACCGAAGCTTGCGAGGATCTGGCGGGCATAGGGTTCGATGTCACGCGCCGTAGCGCCGGGGGCCGCGCAGTTCATCAGTCCGGAGAGCTTGCAACACACATGGGGCAGGGCTGCAAGT
>JBKJQD010000454.1:0-5389 GCA_046594125.1 Aestuariivirga sp. | reverse complement strand
GTCCTCGGCCAACAGAAGGCGCGCACGATAACCATTGGACCGCCGCAGCGACAAGCGCTGGGCCGGGGCAGTCTCCGCACGAAATCCAAATGCCATTGCGAGGTCCAGCCGCCTGTTGCTTCCGGCCACAAGGTTAATCGCCGGATGGTTTGCAATTGGTTGCAAAATTACCTTCAATTGCAGGATGGCTAATGCAAGCTTAAGTGCCGGTCACTTGGTTCCGAACATGCGGTCGCCGGCATCGCCGAGGCCTGGCACGATATAGCCGTGATCGTTGAGGTGGCTGTCGACGGCGGCGGTGTAGATCGGAACATCGGGATGTTGCTGCGCGACATGGCGGATGCCTTCCGGTGCCGACAGGAGGCAGACGAGGCGTAACTGCCTGGCGCCCTTCTCCTTGAGGCGCTTCAAGGCGTAGGACACCGAATTGCCGGTGGCCAGCATCGGGTCGACGACGATGACGCGGCGCTCGGCGATGTCGTCGGGGACCTTCATATAATATTCGACGGGCTGCAGGGTCTTGGGGTCGCGGTACAGCCCGATATGGCCGACGCGGGCTGACGGCATGAGGTCGAGCATGCCTTCCAGCAGGCCGTTGCCGGCCCTGAGGATCGACACGATCACCAGCTTCTTGCCCTTGAGGATGGGGGCTTCCATTTCCGCCAGCGGGGTTTCGATGGTCCGGGTGGTCATCGGCAGGTCGCGGGCCACTTCGTAGGCGAGCAGCAGGCTGATTTCATGCAGGAGCTGCCTGAAAACGGCGGACGGCGTCTTGCGGTCACGCATCAGGGTCAGCTTGTGCAGCACCAGCGGGTGGTTCACGATGGTGAGGTTCTTCGGTAGATCCAGATCGGCCATGGCGCGTCTCCGTTAAGCTTGGCCTGTTTTGCGGATTGCACTGGCCAAATTCAAGGGCGGCGGCCACTCATCCACCGAATTGCGGAACAGGGCTTGTATGGGAGCCATCACCGGACTATATTGGTAACTATAATTGTTACTGCAAGGTAGATCAATGTCCAGTTCTCTTCCCATCGCCTCCGGAACCCGCATCGGGCACGTCCACCTCAAGGTCTCGAACCTTGAGCGGTCACTGGCCTTCTATTGCGGCGTACTGGGTTTCGAGTTGCAGCAACGCTATGGCAAGCAGGCAGCTTTCATATCGGCGGGTGGCTATCATCATCATATCGGACTGAATACCTGGGAAAGCGAGGGCGGATCGCCGCCGCCGCCGCGAACCACCGGTCTGTTCCACACCGCCATTCTCTATCCCGCCCGCGCTGATCTCGCCGATGCGCTGAAGCGGCTGGCGGCCAATGGCATCGAGCTTGACGGCGCCTCGGACCATGGTGTGTCGGAAGCACTCTATCTTCATGATCCCGACATGAACGGCGTCGAACTTTACTGGGACAGGCCGGAAGCGCTGTGGCCGCGCAAAGCGGATGGCAGCCTGGAGATGTTCACCCGCCGCCTTGACCTCGATGATCTTATATCCATCGGGGCGAAATGAAGGAAGACCGGCTTTCTCCTTCTCTCCATGGCCGGGCTTAAGCCTGCCATGGAGAGATCAGGGGGATAAACAAGAGACGGCCTTGAGTGCCGCCGGCAGTTCTTCCGCGAGGATCGCCAGATCAGCTGGCGTTCCCGCCGTGATGCGGATGCAGCGGTTGAGAGGGGCGACACCCGGCATGCGCACAAAGACCCCGCGCGTCACCAGACTATCGAGAATGCGTTTGGCGTAAGCGCCGTCGCGGCCGCAATCGATGGTGACGAAGTTGGTGGCCGACGGCAGAGGCTGCAGTCCATTGCCGCTGGCGATGGCGGCAATGGCGGCCCGCGCCGTAGCGACTTTGCTCACGACGTCATGCAGGTAATCCTGATCGGCAAGTGCGGCAATCGCCGCCTGCTGGCCCAAGCGGGTGACGCCGAAGTGATTGCGGATCTTGTCGAAGGCAGTGATCAGGTTTTCATGGCCGATGGCGTAACCCACCCGCATCCCCGCCAAGCCATAGGCTTTCGAGAAGGTGCGGAAGCGCAAGACTTGTGGGTTTGACACATCGAGCGGCGGCAATGTGCCATCGGGCGCGAATTCGCCATAGGCCTCGTCGAGCATCAGCACCGCGCCTTCGGGAAGTGCGGTGATGAAAGCCTGCATTTCAGTGGCATTCCACCAACTGCCCATCGGGTTGTCCGGATTGGAAAAGTAGATCAAGCGAGATTTCTCCCGCCGGGCAAGATCGAGAAGTGACGTGGGGTCTTCGCGGTCATCGGCATAGGGCGTGGTGACGAGTTTTCCGCCAAAGCCGTGAACGTGGAAATTGAAAGTTGGATAGGCGCCAAGCGAGGTTGCCACGGTGATCCCGGGTTCGACGAACAGCCGCACCGCGCAGCCGAACAAGCCGTCGATGCCTTCGCCCACCACGACATTTTCCGGCGCCACGCCATGGTGGCGGGCCAGCGCCTCTTTGATGTCATGGTTTTCCGGGTCGCAGTATTGCCAGACGTCCGGTGCCGCCGCCCGCATCGCGGCAATGACTTTTGGCGACGGGCCGAAGACGCTCTCGTTGGCACCAATCCGTACACGGAACATCGTGCCGGTGCGGCGCTCAAGCGCTTCCGGCCCCACGAAGGGGACGGTCGACGGCAAGCTGTCGATCAGCAGAGTAAGAGGCAGGTGCATGATTGAACTAAACGTATTTGCGCCAGTTGTGTTCTTCCTTGAAGCCCAGCACCTCACGCGTCTTGCGGTTTGACAGCGGCGCTTCATCGCCAATCATCGGGCGCTTCAGCGGAATGTTGGGGCAATGCTTGTTGAGGAATTCGGCGGTGGGTTCATTGGCGGTGATGGTATCGTTCACCGCGTTGAAGACCTGGAAGCCGAGGCCATCCTTCTCGAGGCATAGATGGACGATCTGGGCAAGGTCGCGGGCGTCGATGTAGCTCCAGGCATTGCGCTTGCGCGACATCGGCTTCTTCAGGAATTCCGTGAACATCGGATATTCATGGGGCTCGATGACGTTGCCGATGCGCAGCGCGTAGATGTCGGATTTGTAACGCATGGCGAAGGCACGCGCCGTCTTTTCGTTGATCACCTTCGACAAGCCATAACTATCCATCGGGTCGATGTCGTAATCCTCGTCGAGCGGGAAATGGTGATAGTCCTTGTCGCCCTCGGCAAAGCACACGCCATAGGTCGTCTCGCTGGAGGCGACGATCACCTTGCGGATGCCGAGCTTCATGGCCGCCTCGATGATGTTATAAGTCGAGATGACATTGGCTTGATAGGTGGTGTTGTCGGGATTGATCAGCACGCGCGGCACGGCGGCGAAATGCACGACTGCATCGACCTTCGCCGGGCCCTTGCCGGTCTCGTAGCCGTCAAAGCCGAAATGCATCGAGAGGGCGTTGAACACTTGCCCTGAGTCAGTGACATCGGTGATCAGCGTGTTGACACCGGGACAATCCAGCGGTTTCAGGTCGAGATTGAGAATGTCGTAGCCCTTGGCCTTGAGCCAGGGCACGGCGTGCTTTCCGGCCTTGCCGGAACCACCGGTGAAAACGATGCGCTTGTTCATGGGAGCTATCCTTGTGCGAGTGCTTCAAACAGTATGGCCACGGCTTCAGCGCCGGGGTCGATCACGCCGGAAAGATTGGAGGCCGAGACATAGCTGGCCCGGCCGGCGCGCGCACTCGGCATTTTCGCCGTGGCATCGGCACCGGCGCGCGCCGCCGCCGCGGCTTCGGCCAGCGATTTGCCCGATGCGAGGGCGGCAAGGGCGGGTTCAAGCGCGTCGATCATGGTGCGGTCGCCAGGCTTCGCGCCGCCATATTCCATCATCTTGGCGAGGCCCTGCTGCAGCGCCACGGCCCACGGCTTGCCGCCGGCGGCAGAGGTTCCGGCCGACGCAAAGAAAATGGCGAGCAACACGCCGCTGGAGCCGCCCATGGTTTTGCTCAGAATATCGCTGACGGCAGAGAAGAAGTCCGATGGTTTGGCAAGCGGCAGGCGGGGCAGGCTGTCATTCACGGTGCGGGCCGCGGTTGCCATGGTGGAACCGGTATCGCCATCGCCGATCTTGCCATCAAGGACATTGAGGCGAGCCTCGCTGGCAATGAGCGTGGCGCAGGCCTTGGCAACAATGGCATGGAGGCCGGCGTTGCGGCTGGCCTTGAAGCCGCGGGTCTTGATCTCCTTTGGCAGCTTCACCAGTGCGGGCTTTCGTTGCGCATTGGCGCCGGGCCATGCGGTGGGACTGGCAGATGACGTGAGCCCCGTTTCGAATTCCGGCGTCAGCGGCAGCAGAGAAGCGGAAAGCCCGTGCATATCCAGTGAGGTCATGAGGGGGGCTGGACCGATCACCAGTTTGATTTTCTTGCCGTTGACCGATGCCAGAATCTCATTGGCGATGACCCCCATCTCGAGCGGCGTTGCGGAACCGAGATTGTTGAGCAGCAGCGCATAGCTCTTCGCCGGTTTTACGCGCTCAAAGAGTGCCTTGGCCAGAATGGCGGCGGTTTGGCGCGCACCCTTGAAATCGATGACATCGGCGCCCGGTTCACCGTGGATGCCGAGGCCGAGCTCCGCCTTGCCAGATGGAATGCGGTCATCGCGCAGCGAACCCGGAACGGTGCAGGAACTGAGCGAGATGCCGAGTGATACGACCGAGGACGCAACACGCCGTGCAATCGCAGCCACATCGGCAAGCCTGGCACCCTTGGCGGCATAATGCCCGGCGATCTTGTGGACGAAGAGCGTTCCGGCAACACCGCGCGGCTGCACCAGATGGGGCAGTGCTACGTCATCGCCCACCACCACCATCTCGACATTGCGGCCCAAGGCCCTGGCGCGTTCCGCCGCGAGACCGAAGTTCAGCCGGTCGCCGGTGTAATTCTTGACGATGAGCAGGCAGCCGCCCTTGCCGGTGACGGACAGGATGCCGGCCAGTACCGCATCAACACTGGGCGAGGCGAAGACCTCGCCGCAGACGGCGGCGGTGAGCATGCCCTTGCCGACAAATCCGGCGTGGGACGGTTCATGGCCTGAGCCACCGCCGGAGACCAGTGCGACGCGCGCCGCATTGTGATCGGTACGCAGCACCACCTTGATGGCCGGATAGCCATCGAGACGGGCCAGGCCCGCATCGCCTGCGGCGCGCAACATGCCGTCGATTGATTCGGTGACGAGATTTTCCTTGGCGTTGATGAATTGCGGCATTCGGCCCTCCCAGAAGCGGGCCGCATCTTAGCTTGCGAATTCAAATGTTCAATCGTTGCCTTACCAGAGGGCTCCGCCGGTGATCTGGATGTTCTCGGCGGTGATGCCGCGAGCCTCGTCGCGGCACAGGAAGGCGGCAAGGCTGGCGATTTCGCCCGGCTGGATGATGCGAGCTTG
>JBKJQD010000385.1:0-11160 GCA_046594125.1 Aestuariivirga sp. | reverse complement strand
TTCGTTTTGGGGGCTATGCCGCCTTGCCTCTCACATTTGCAGGATGTGGCGCGGCAACACGTTTGAGCTTGTCGCTCATGATTCAAAATCCACTTCTATGAGCCGTTTCATTATCTCTTCATCGGCCTCTGCCTCTGCCCGGCGTTCGGCGGCGGTGATTTTCACGCGCGGGGCTTTGAGTGCCTGCCAAACGTGGTGATAGGGCAGCCACGACTCGGGTGCGCCGGGCTTCGCCTTGTCAGGCATCGTGCCATCGGGCATCAACCCATCGTCGAACCACCAGCCCATTTCCTTGATGAGGATTCCGCCGTTGGGAGTGACCTTGACCACCTCGCCCAGTTGGTCATCGGGACCTTCCTTGCGGCGGGCATAGGAAACTTTGTCACCTGCCTTCAACCGGAGTGCGTCACGCTTGTTCATGATGAGCACTCCCATCCCTTGGGGCAAAGGACATTGGAGTCGGGTCCACCGGCCAACGGTGAGACGGCGGGATTGAAGATGCCCAACGCTTTGGCGCTGTAGAGCCATCCACGGCCAAGGAAGGCGGCGGGCCGGACAAGACGGCTTTCATACGCCGTTTTGGTCAGACGCCTTTCGTCCAAGCCCATGGCTACGGCTGCCTCAGCAATCGAGGCGGCGCGGTCTTTACCACGGAAGACACTAGCCAGCCATGCCGGGTCCGTCTTCACGGCCTTGCAAAGGGCCATGAACGGGATGGACTGATTTTCGTTGATGTGGGCTTTGCCGACTAATCGGCTTATAGTGCGGGTGCTGACACGCAAGGCCATTGCGGCCTGAGTGCGGTCAACGGAACGGGGCAGGTCAAATGACATTCGTTCGGCGCTCCTGTGTTAAGGGAGACCGAACCCGGCAAATTATTTACCGGCGCGCATCTCCCGTTTTTAGGCTGGTCGTTCTCATATTCAGACTCCTGTTCACCCTCGTGGTCTCTCGGATGACTTAACGGATAATACCGCAGGCAATAACTGTGCCACAATCCCTAAAGTGTGACACTATTCATTTTTCTTGAATACATGCCCATGCACCAGTCAATATTGGCACAATTATTGGCACGTTCCTTGGCACGTAAGTCTTTGTACTTACATGTTTATCAATGATTTCAATGAGAAGAGTGTGGTAGCGGGAGAGGGACTCGAACCCCCGACCCCAGGATTATGATTCCCGTGCTCTAACCAGCTGAGCTACCCCGCCACGAGGCAGGCGGGGTATAGTGAAACTTGAGGGGCGAAGTCAAGCCGTGTCGGCGTCCTCGCCGGATTTCTTGAAGAAGGTCCGCCACAGGGATATGGCGCAGAAATACAGCGAAGCACCGATCCAGGCGACGAGTTCGATCTGTTCGATCCGGCCCCAGCCGCTGCGGTCCTTGGCGGCGATCACCAGGCTGAGCGACATGGCCGCCCACAGCACGGTGAGCGGAATGGTGATTTCGCGCCAGTCGGTCACTCGCAGCGGGTGGACGAATTTGACCGGAACGAAAGTCAGGATGCAAAGCGCCGCGATGGTGATGAAATTTGTATAGGGGCCGGTTTCGAGCACGAAGAAGTAAAGCACGACGACATTCCACAGTGCCGGGAAGCCCACGAAATAATAGTCGTCGGATTTCATGGCGGTGTTGGCGAAGGTGTAACATGACACCGCCATGATGGCGGCAGCCGAGATCAGGCTCCAAGTCTCCCCGGCCAAGAAGAAATGCACCGGCGTCATGTTGAACCAGTAGACCATCAGGGCCGGCACGGCCACATAGGTGAAGAAGTCGATCACATTGTCGAGGGTGCGGCCGTCGACGTTTGGGGTGTATTCCAGCACCCGCGCCTTGCGCGCCAGCGTCCCGTCGATGCCGTCAACAAAGAGTGCCAGCCCCAGCCACATGAAAGCCGCCACCGGGTCATTCTTGAGAACCGCCACCAGCGCCAGAAAGCCCAGCACGATGCCGCAAGTGGTGAAGGCATGGACGGCCCAGGCCACACCTCGCTTCACATCGCGGTCAATGTTCGGATGCAGACTTAACTTCGCCAAGGCCCTGTAACTCCCACTCACTCGGACAGACTATAGAAAAGGCCGGCCCGCAAGGCAAATCGCTTAGGGCCGTTTCTGAAACTCCAGCATCGTGAAAAAGCCGAAGGGCTTCATTGGCGTCTTGCGGACGAGCCGGAGCCTGCTTTCGCCGAGGACCGTCTTGACGGGAAATTCGGACCGAAAGCCGATCGTGGTGGAATATCTGGAGAGGTGTCTTTCCACGGCACCGCGAAATCCACCCGCCTTGCTGAAATGGTTGCAGATGAGGATCGTGCCGCCTGGCTTGGTTACCCGTGCCAATTCAGCCATTGCCAATCCCGGTTCGGGCACCACCGTCATCACGAACATGGCAACCGCCACATCGAAAGTCGCATCGGCAAATTTCAGCGCCGCGGCATCCATCTCCAGCAACGCATCGATATTGCCCTTGCCCGCCTTGTCGGCGCGAAGCCTGGCCCTGGCCAGCATGTGCGGCGACAGGTCGATGCCGGTCACGTTCAGGGCGGCGGCGTAATGCGGCAGAGCCAGTCCGGTGCCGACACCGGCCTCCAGCAATTTGCCGGTGAAATTATTGGCGTAGGCCGTAACTTGACGCACCGCAGCCTCGGCGAACTTGCCGAAGGTCTTGTCATAGACTGGCGCCCAGCGCCGGTAGGCCAGACGCACATCGGAAACACCCATTTCCACCAGAGGCCGGTCGTGCCGCAGCATGGCAAGTTCCCTTGTTAAGTCGTATTTTGAATATAAAGCGTCGTTTTGTGTGGCTGAAGCGCCAATGTCAAGGGCGGGCGACAAAGCCGCCGCCCAGCACCCGCGCCCCGGCTCCGGGCGCTTCGTAGAGGACACAGGCCTGCCCGGGTGACACACCATATTCGCCTTCAGCAATGGTGACGATGGCTCCCGTATCACCGGACTGGATCGAGGCCGGTACCGGCGGCCTGGTCGAGCGAATCTTGGCAAAGACCGGCAAGGGCTCAGCCGTGACCGGCGACGGCCCCAGCCAGTTCAGCGCCGCGACCTTGATGTCGCGCTGGCGCAGCGCCTCGCGCGGGCCAACCGTCACCTGCTTCTTTGCCGCATCGATGCCGAGAACATAGAGCGGTTCACCGCCGGCAATGCCAAGGCCCCGGCGCTGGCCGATGGTAAAGTGGATGATGCCATCATGGCGGCCCAGCACCCGGCCATCGAGATGCACAATGTCGCCCGGCGCGGCGCCATCGGGCCGGAGCTTGAGGATCAGGTCGGCATAACGGCCTTCGGGCACGAAGCAGATGTCCTGGCTGTCGGGCTTGGCGGCCACCGCCAATCCGAGATCGGCGGCAATGGCCCGGGTCTCGGCCTTGCTCAGCGAGCCCAGCGGAAAGCGCAGATAATCGATCTGCGCTTGCGTGGTGGCGAACAGGAAGTAGCTCTGGTCGCGCGCCATGTCGGCTGGCGTGAACAGATCGCGGTGGCTGGAGTGATCGGGTCGCGGGCGGCTTTCGATATAGTGCCCGGTGGCCAGTGCCGCCGCATCGAGATCGCGTGAGCGCGCCAGCAGATCGGCGAATTTGACGGTGCGGTTGCAGGTTATGCAGGGCACTGGCGTTTCGCCCGCCAGATAGCTGCTGACGAATTGGTCGATGACTGCTTCCTTGAAGCGCGACTCGAAATCCAGCACATAATGCGGTATGCCGAGTGCCGCCGCCACCCGCCGCGCGTCGTGGATGTCCTGGCCCGCACAGCAGGCACCCTTGCGCTGCACCGCCTGGCCGTGGTCGTAAAGCTGCAGGGTGATGCCGACCACGTCATAGCCGCAATGCTTCAGCAACGCCGCCGTGACTGACGAGTCAACACCGCCCGACATGGCGCAGACAATGCGGATGCTCGCCGGATCGCCATACAGGCCGATGCTGTCGCGGACCCGCCGCAGGATGTCTCCGGTGATTGTCATTTGTGTTAAATGGCGCTCCCGCTGCCCAATGTAAACAGCCCAATTGCCCGCATGTGCTGAAATGAGGCAAGCGGTTTCAAGACTTTGCCATTTGTTCATACGGGCTTAGGCCATTTTTAAGGCGCAGCACCTTAGTGTGGTTGTCAGTGAGTACCTGCGTATTAGGTTGAGTTTCATCAATGAACGGTCAGTTGCGTCCACGCGTAAACTACGTCATCGGTCCCGATGGCAGTCCGCTTACGGTCGCCGATCTCCCGCCGCCCGGCAATCAGCGCTGGGTTATCCGCCGCAAGGCGGAGGTGGTGGCGGCCGTTCGCGGTGGTTTGTTGAGTTTAGAGGAGGCTTGTGAGCGCTATGTTCTCACGGTCGAGGAGTATCTGAGCTGGCAGCGCTCGATTGACCGCCACGGCCTCGCCGGACTGCGGACGACGCGCATCCAGGACTACCGCAGCAATTAAGTTCCGTACAACGAGCTTCGGGGGGCCAGATCGTAGATCCGGCCCCTTTTTACGTCGCGGCTGACGGTAAACAGCGACAGGCCCGGAAATTTCTCGTTGTAGAGCGCCAAATCTTCCGCGTAGAGCCCCTGAACGATGCTGATGATCTTGGCATCATAGAGGCTGGCCGGTTCGGGGCATTCGCCCAATTCCCGCAGCCTGCGCAAGTCCATGACCGTTGCGTCCGAATAGTCCTCGGCCAGCGGCCTGTGCCTGAATCGATCCAGACCATGGTGGGTGATCGGCCGGGCATCGACGATATACAGACCCGCCCTTTCCGGCAGCGCTATTACCGCATCCCCGAAGCGCTCGACGCAGTAGTAGGCATCGTAACTCTCGTAGACGAGAAAGTTTACCTGCGGCGCCCAGTGGATATTGGCCGTCAGCATGTTGCCTTCGCCGAGACTGAGGCAAAAATCCCGGAAACTCATTTCCTCGATTGCTACCTGCTCGCCCAGGGCCTGGGCATATTTCGCCGTCTCGGGGCTGTTGCCGACGAACTTGTCGAGAAAACAGCTAGCCAGCCGCGCATAGGGGCAGCGCAGCACCACGAAGGTGAAACGGGCCAGCATCAGATCGGCCAGCGATGCGGCAAAGGTCGTATTGTTCAGATGGATCCATTCGATGTCCGCTGGGCCGTGCAACACGCCATTGGCCACCCCGATGGACAGCCGCAGGGTGGAGCAGGCATTCTTCGGGATCATCGTGTAGATGGAATTCGACTCAAAAATACGCATGGCATGGCGATGCGCATACATATGGCTCGAATTGCGCGCCAGCAGCGAGTCCGGACTAGCCGTCCCGTATCTGAGAAAACGCCGTGACATGGATTGGCCGTCCGCTCCTTCACCGCTTGAGCTTACGCTCGGAAAAAAACAAAGTCTTGTAAGAAATTTAGTCCAAATCGCGGAAAATGCAAAACTCCGCTCCCAGGCCTTCGGCCTTGCCGGAGTTGTGAACAACAAAGTCACCGTGACGGCGGGGAAGCTCCAGCCGTCCGCGGGAGCTGCGCCGGTGTCAGACGAAGACGAAGTCGGAGGCACTGAACGGCAGGAGAGCCTGGTCCGAGGCGATGGCGATGGTCGCAAGCAGCACACGCACACCGAAACCGCCGCCATCGGCATCATAGTAGAGATTGCCGGCGCCGCCCCCCGCATCGTCCAAGGTCAGCTTCGGTCCGCTGCCAAAGGCAAGACCAGTCGAGCTTGCCTGGAAGTTGGCAACGATATTTCCGGCGTTGATGTCCCCGAAGTTCTCACTGACGATGAGGATATGATCTACGCCGACCGAGAAGTCGGTGATCCTGTCGCCGCCATCGCTGGCTGCTTCAAAGACAAACGTGTCAGCACCAATGCCGCCTACCAGTTTGTCGGCCCCGCCACGGCCCTGGAGGATGTCGTTGCCCTCACCGCCGCGCAGGACGTTGACTCCTGCATTGCCCGCCAGATAGTCGTCACCCAGGGAGCCGATGATGTTTTCGATGCTGACGAGCACGTCGTCAGGAACATTGAAGCCCGCCAGGCTGCCGATGACCGTCAGCGTGTAATCCAGATCGACATAGACACCAGCGCCCAGGACATAGGATACCACATCGGTTCCAGCGCCACCGTCGATAAAATTCTGATCGACGCTCGGTCCAAACCCGGAAATGATGAAATCATTGCCAGCGCCGCCATCAACGATATCGCCAAAGACGCTGCCGCCAGTGCTGATACTATCATTGCCATCACCACCGTCGATAACGTCGTCGCCCAACCCACCAGCAAGAAAATCATTGCCGATCCCGCCATCGATGGCATCGTTGCCATCATCACCGTAGATTACATCCTTGCCATCGCCGCCGAAGATGATGTCGACACCGTCACCACCACGAACGGCATCATCGCCAAACCCGCCGTCAATGTGGTCGTTGCCACGGCGTCCGGCGATCTGGTCGTTGCCATTTCCGCCCGTCAAAGTATCCGAATTATCCGAGCCTCGTAGCTTGTCATCGAAACCCGTGCCGATGACCGCCGTGACCAGGCCGAGGTCATCGCCCTTGGCATCACCCAGATTCATCTCCTGATAAATGAGATCGACCCTGACACCGCCGCTTGAGGCCGCATAGCTCACCGTGTCGCTGTTGACGACGCCTGAAACAGCCGTGCCGGATACGACAAACTTATGGTCACGCGCATCGATGATCGTGCTCAGGACATCGACACCCGACAGACCATTGTTCTGCGACCAGCTGAGTTCCACCCGGCCGTCCGCCAGCAGATCGGCCTCGAGATTGATGGTTTGCAAACTTGCGATTGCACTTGCGCCACCTTGCCCGAAGTCACTGACCAGCAGGCCTGCCGTTTCAAACCCGCCGAGATCGGTGTTGTAGACGGAAACGTAAATGCCGTCAGAATCAGTAACACGGGCCGGATCGCTGCCGTCGTTGAAGTTGGTGCCGGTATCGGAGACCCATGCCACAAGGATTCGTCCGCCGGTGAGATTGACCAGAACCCGGTCAAATGTGTTGGCCTGCACCGCCAGATCCGAAGTCACTTCACTGGCGATCTGCCCGCTGCCGACCGAATAGCCGGTCAGGGCGCTGCCAACTCCGAACATGCCGGTCAGCATGGCATTTTGCAGGTTTTCGTCGGCCAGCACATGCAGCCCATTCTGAAGCTTGATGATGTCGGATGCGCCGCCACCGTTGATCGCCGAACCATCAGCCGACGAAATGACCGTGCCATTGCTGAGAAGGATGAAATGGGTGCCGGCCACGTTGCCATCGACCACTTCGGTGGCGGATAGTCCGCTTCCCAGTACCGTGGGAATCGCCGCCTTGGGTATGATGACGCCGCCAGCCGTGCTGAGTGTCGCCTGTTCGATGATCGTGGCGCCGCCGGAATTCGAAGTCACGACCAGTTTGTATTGATGGTCGCCCACCGCTACGAGTTGCGCGCCTGTGGCCAGTGGCCCGGTTACATTGATGCTGGTCTCGGCACTGACGGGGTTGCCGCTGCTGTCGAACGAGCGCGCCGTCACCGTCTTTCCGGTTGTCCACACCAGCGAGAAATCGCCATTACCTGTCACCACGATGTCGCGCAGAACCTGATCGCCCGGCAGCGCAGTATTGGCCAGTGTCGCGGCGCCAACCGGATTGCCGGAGGAGTCGAAGCGCTGGAACATCACGTCCTTCTGGCCGCCGATGTCGGTGTTCCAGGCTGTGATGAAACCACCGTTCGCCAGCGCCACGGTCTGCACCGCATCCTGTTTGCCGCCAAGGGTTGTGGTATTGACGGTGATGATATCGGTCGACGTAATGGCCATGAATCGTTCCTCCGCTCGGTCAGCGGAAAATGCCCTGTCTTGGTTAACGCAAGGTGAATGCTCGATTTGCCCCTGTTCCCGCACAGTGGTAGCAAGGCAGCCATGTCAAACAGCATCCACGATATCCGCATCGACCCGCGCAATGCCGATATTCTGATTTCCATCAACGGCGCCCTCTATCGGCGCGCCGAGGCGATGGTCTCGGTGTTCGATTCAGGCTTCATCCTGGGAGACGGCGTCTGGGAGGGCCTGCGCCTCGTAAAGGGCGGCGTGCCCTTCCTGCATGAACACATCGAGCGCCTCTTTGAGGGCGCCAAGGCGATCTTCATGGAGATCGGGATTTCACCCGCTGAACTGGTGGTCCGCCTCTTCGCCTGCCTCGACGCCAACAAGATGGACGACGGCGTCCACATCCGCCTGATGGTCACCCGCGGCGTCAAGGCCACTCCCTACCAGGACCCGCGCGTCACCATCTCGCCCGCCACCATTGTCATCATCCCGGAATACAAGACATCGAGCCCGGAGAAGTTCGAGCGCGGCCTGTCGCTTTACACTGTGAGCGTCCGCCGCGGCGCGCCTGATGTGCAGGACCAGAAGCTCAATTCCCATTCCAAGCTCAATTGCATCACGGCTTGCGTGCAGGCCATGAACGCCGGCGCCGACGAGGCCTTGATGCTCGATCCGCTGGGCTTTGTCGCCACCTGCAATTCCACCCACTTCTTCATCGTCCGGCGCGGCGAGGTATGGACCTCGAGCGGTCAATACTGCATCCCCGGCATTACGCGGGCCAACATGATCCGCCTGTGCCGCGGCAACGGCATTCCGGTTTTCGAAAAACAGTTCTCACTCTACGACGTCTATGGCGCCGATGAAGCCTTCGTCACCGGAACCTTCGCAGGCCTGATCCCGGTACGCATCATCGACGGCCGCAAGGTCGCGCATCCTCTGTCCACGGACGAATGGAGCGGTGCCGGACCAATTTCCCGGCGGCTCTCTGATCTCTACAAGGCGCTCTGCCTGAAGGATGCCAGACGGATCCTGTGATGCTGACTTTTGTGATTGCCGCTCTGGTAATTGAGTTGACTCCAGGTCCTAATATGACGTGGCTTGCGATCACCGGAACCACACGCGGCAGGCCCACGGCGCTGGCCGCCGTGGCGGGCATCGGACTTGGACTTTCATTCGCCGGAATTGTCGCGGCCCTCGGACTTGCCGCTGTCATCGCCAAAACGCCTTGGATGTTTCAGAGCCTGCGCTGGGCGGGGTCGCTCTATTTGCTCTATCTGGCCTGGGACGCATGGCGCGATTCCGCGATTCCGCCAACCCAGGGCGGAAGTTCGGCGGGCAAAGCCTTCTTGCAGGGGCTGCTCAGCAACTGCCTCAACCCCAAGGCCTATATTTTCTACGCCGCGATACTGCCGCAGTTCATCGATCCCACGCAGGCACTCGCTGGTCAGCTCTTTTTATTAACCGCCATCTATGTGGCCATCGCCACCGGCATCCATGCCGCCATCGCCATCGCCTCCGGCAGCCTGACGGACTGGCTCGGCCGCACGCCACGCGCTGTCTTGGTGCGCCGCACTCTTGCCACGGCCACAGCTGCGGTTGCCGTATGGTTTTTCATTTCGACAGGAGCACTGAAATGACCAACATCGCCATGTGGTCGGGGCCGCGCAACATATCCACCGCGATGATGTATGCTTTCGGCAACCGTCCCGATTGCGTTGCCTGGGATGAGCCCTTCTACGCCTTCTCGCTGATCCACCACGGCAACGACCATCCGATGCGCGATCGCATCATCGCCGCCAATGATGGCGAATGGGACCGCCTGGTGGCCCGCTGCCTGGCGCCTGCTGAACGGCCACTGTTTTACCAGAAGCACATGACCCATCACATGTTGCCGGGCTTTGATCGCGGCTGGATCAAAGGTCTGACCAACGCCTTCCTCATCCGCTCGCCCGAACGCGTGCTGGCCAGCTATGCCAAAAAATGGTCGGACGTCAGTCTGCGCGACATCGGCTTTGTCGAACAGGCCGAGATCTTCGCCATGGTGGCCGATCATTTGGGGACCGCCCCGCCGGTCGCCGATGCCGACGACATCCTGGCCTCCCCCCGCGCCGTCCTGAGCAAACTCTGCGCCGCCTGCGGCGTAGCCTTCGACGAGGCCATGCTGGCCTGGACCGCTGGCCCCAAGCCTTTCGACGGCGTCTGGGCGCCCCATTGGTACAACGCGGTTTGGGCCTCGACCGGGATGTCGAAACCCGAAGCGAAGCCCATTGAACTACCGGATGGTCTGCGCCGTATCGCCGATGCGGCCAGACCCTATTACGAGACGATGCGCAACTCGCGCCTCACCTGACGCCGCCTCACCTGACGTGATGGGCGGCGATCAACTGTGGCGCCATGGAAGCGGGGGCGCCGCCTTCCTTCTCGACCAGAAGCTCGGTCCGCCGGAGGTCCTGCTCGACCTCGGCCAGCGCATTGCGCGCATCGGCCAGCTGGTCCCTTAGTTCGGCGATTGACCGCATGAGATTGTCGCGGCGTCCGCGCGCCGCCTTGGCTGAAAGCGAATAATTGAAATGGGCGGGATCGGACACCCCATTGCGGCTTTCCTCGAATTTCACCTGGGAGTCGAGATCGTCATACTTCCGCAGGAAGTCCTGGATCATGCCGTCGATATCGGCCACTTGTCTGCGCTTGTCCTCGGTTCTGAACCGGTGCAGACGGAGCAGCGTTTCGCGTGAACGCATTGGGTCCTCACTTACTCAAACTCACCAAGGGGACTGAAAATCATCCCCTTTCCACGATTCACCGAATCAACTACGCAGAAGATTCGGGTCATCGTGGACGCCCATGATGAACGGGTAAGCTTAAAGGCGGGTAAACCGGGACACCATGCAAGGTCGGCGGGAGACTAAAGGTACTTCGCAGGGGCAACCTCTAGATACGGTAGCTATTTTCGCATACCCCCTAGATGTAGCACCAAATTCGACGGCATCAGAATCTTCAGGATTAGGTTTTGTTAACCTTTCCGGGCTTATCTTAAGAACAAGCGTTAACGGTTAGTTCGGCGCGAGCCCTGTTGGGCGCGCGAGACAGGGGACTCCGGGCGAGGGTCCGATACAAAGGGGATTCGAGATGAGGGTACTGCTGATCGAGGACGATACCGCAACGGCTCAGAGCATCGAGTTGATGCTCAAGTCCGAAGGGTTCAACGTTTACACAACCGACCTCGGCGAAGAGGGCGTGGACCTCGGAAAGCTGTATGATTACGACATCATCCTGCTCGACCTGAACCTTCCGGACATGTCCGGCTACGAAGTTTTGAAAACCTTGCGCGTCGCCAAGGTGAACACGCCGATCCTCATTCTCTCCGGCCTTGCTGGC
>JBKJQD010000374.1:0-6024 GCA_046594125.1 Aestuariivirga sp. | reverse complement strand
CCGGAAAAAGAAGGAGGTCAAACATGCCTTGACCCCAGCCTGACCCACGGAACATAACCGATAGGCGGGTCAGTTCTCGATGGAAAACCCGGGTCAGTTCTGCGTGAAAATCAACATAACGGTGCCGCATATGGCGCTGGTCGAGCGTGTCCGCTTTTCTGGCTGGGGTACTTCGGGTTGAAAACTAATCTTGTGTCGGCCATCCATTGTAGCCGGTACGAAGCCGCCAGCATGTTTCGAATCGCCCAAAACAACGGACACAGTGCGGACACAAGCAAAAGCCCCGCTGGCGGGAGCCAAGCGGGGCTTTGCATAAGCTTTTGATTTAGCTTCTGGATTTTGGTTGCGGGAGCTGGATTTGAACCAACGACCTTCAGGTTATGAGCCTGACGAGCTACCGGGCTGCTCCATCCCGCGTCACGAACGCAAGGGGTATGTAGCAACCATTGAACCGATTGTGAACCCCAAAGTGCCGAATTTTCCAAACTATTCCTGAATTCGGGAAGTATTTGATTGTGACGGTGGAAAACGGCAGCGTCCGCATCGGGAAGCAGCCATGCCTTTGTCGTCCAGCCATAGCCAATCCGCCGCGGCGGCCATCCGGAGTTATGCCCGCAAATGCCTTGCGTCGGCTGCTGCGGATATACGCAAGGCTGGCGGAGCTCAGGGTGTACACGGCGCCAGACGCGGCGTGAAGCGGCTGCGCAGTCTGTTGCGCCTGGTTGCTCCGGCGATCGGCATGAATGCGGCCAATACGGCCGATCGGCATCTCAGGGCGGCGGCGGATCTACTGGCCGGAGCGCGACGGGGCGCGGCCCTGCTTTTCGCCGCGACGCAGTTGGGCATCCAGCCGCAAACAGAACAGCGCCTCGCCAGCGCCATCATGCAGCACAGTCTTGCGCATCTGGACCGGGCCACCCAAGTGGCCGCTGCGGCACAGGCACTGGAGCATATCGCCAAAGTCCGCTTGGCAATCAGTGGCTGGCACCTGCCGGAGGCGGGTATCGATTTCTATCTGGCCGGCCTCAGGCGCTCCTATGGCAAGGCACGCAGGGGGCTGGCGCGGGCGCTCGCCAGCGGCGATCCGCAGGCGCTGCACAACGCACGCAAACACGTCATCCATTGTCTGCATCATCTCGAGTTGCTGCGGACGCTCTGGCCGGAAATTGAGACTGCCCGATTGCGCAGGTTCAACAGGCTGCGGGAAGCACTGGGCGACATCAACGACCTCACCGAGCTGCGCGCCATCGCCCTGCCGGGCGTCTTTCCTGACGACACTTGCCATCAGCGGACTGTCAAGGCCATCAAGAAGCGCGAAGCGGACCTGCTGAAGAGTGCCCGCAAGACAGCAAGGCGCCTCTTCGCCCGCAAGCCCGGCGCATTCACCAGGCGCATTGGCACCATGTGGGAGAAGGCCCTCGCTTGAATGCATGGCCGAATGACCGCACCCAAGCTTGGCGAGATGCCCCTGCAATCTAGATTTACTGGCCTTCACGCCGCCGTCATGGTGGTCTTCGCGGGATTTGGCGGGGAAGCCGGCTCGCTTTCGGGCTCCATGCCGGCGATCACCCGTGCCGCAGGAGCAGACAGCCCGGCGTTGGGCATCGGCATTGCGCTGGCACCCTGGATTTTCGGGATGATAGCTGGCAGCTTTGGACTCAGTGCCGCCTTCGGTCGCGTGGCGGCGGGACTGTGCGTGGCGCTGGGTTTCGTCGCGGCCTTGCGGTACGGCAGGCGATGATGCAGCCGGGCATTGCTTGCGTTGCCATGATGTCCGTCTATAAGGCGCGTCGATACCATGGCTGGAGACCTGCATATGACCGACAAGGAAGACGCGCTGCCGCTGGCTGGTTTCAACCCCGGCAAGACCAGCATTCCCGTCATCGAAACCCTCACTGACGAGCAGCTGGAGGAAGTCAACAGGCTCATGCCGTGGAATGCCTTCGTGGTCGACCGCGGCGGGCGGCGCTTTGGCAACCAGGCTTCCAAGACCAAACGCAACAAGCCCAATCTGGTGCCCGACCGGCGCATTACGCTGCTCAACAGCAAATTCCAGCTGGACGGCAAGTCGGTTCTGGAAATTGGCTGCTTCGAAGGCATCCACACCACGGCATTGTCGCAATATGGCGCTGATGTCTGGGGCTGCGATGCGCGCGTCGTGAACATTGTGAAGAGTGCCGTGCGCTGCGCCATGTTCCAGGCCCCGGCCCGGTTTTTCCTCTGGGACGTCGAACAGCCCATCCCCGAGAGCCAAGCCCGAAACTGGGATATCGTCCACCATGTCGGCGTGTTCTATCATCTGCTCGACCCGGTGGGCCACATGCGCCGCCTGGCGCCGATGATCGGCCAAACCATCATGCTCGACACGCATGTTTGCGCGCCCGAAAAGGCCACCAGCAGTGAAACCGTCGATGGCTTCACCTATCGTTACATGCAGCACGCCGAAGGCGGATCGGATTGTGTGTTCGCGGGCACCTTCCCGGTGGCGCGCTGGATGCACCTCGACGATCTGGTGCGGCTGCTTCAGGACTGCGGATTTCCCAATGTCGAGCAAGTCGAACTGCGCGACGAACGCTCCGGCCCGCGCGTCCTGCTCTTTGCCTCGCGGCATTGAGGCGGCTTCAGCGGCTGATGACCGGCCCCGTGATTTCCTTAGCTGTGTAACCGCTGGACTTACAGCGGGTCCAGCCGACCACGGCTGATGATTCATTGCGCAACGCAAAGCGCATGGAGCCTGAGTCATCGACGGCCTCGCAGCCGGTGAAGTTGATGCCCTCGGCTGGCGGGCCACGTCCCGGAATAACCCAGAAGCCGACGGGAAGATGGCTGGCCCATAGCGGATTGCGATTCTTGCCCGGCGAAATGACCTTGATGTTCTCGAAGCTGACATTGCGCTGGGGCACGCCGCCTGAAGACCCGCCAGTGACACAACCAGCCAGCCCAGGCTCACGATGTACCGAATTGCGCACCACGCCGTTCTGTCCGGACGACACCACCTTGATGCCGAAGGCGCCGGCTTGATTGGTGTTGAATCCGTCGATCAGGAAATCGCGGTTGAAGCCGCTGCCGGCGCAATCAATTGCTTCGCCGACCCGCGTGGCGGAGCCGCCCAGCACGCGGAAATTCCGGCTGTTCCCGAAGACCAGGCCATCGGTCTGATAGGGCCAGGCCACGGCACCGGCGATGCTGCCGGTCAGATCGGCGAGACGTGAATCACTGAGTTCAACATCATCGCAATCCTGATGGCGGATGCCCTGGATGCGTTCGCCGCCGTGGCCCGGATCATGGCTTTCGGTCCACGATATGTCATGCACGCTGCTGCGCCGATGGCGCACCCCACGGCAGCGGATCAGAAACATGCCCGTTCCGGTGCCGCCACCGAAGACTTCGCAATCATCGAGAACGACGCCAACGGCGCCGATCATGCGCAGCGCCACGGAGCGCGCCATATTGGCGCCCACGGTGGCGGCGCGATCAATCTTCAACCGCGCCAGACGGACGCTCGCCGGTCCGGTCACATCGAGCAATGCCCCCGCCGGTTTTGGCGCAATGGCCCGGAGGTTCACATCCTCCATGTCGATGCCCGACGTCACGCGCAAACTCCGGATGCCATACCAGCGCCCTTCACCGGTCAGCGGAACGCCCAGGGCAATGGCCTTGGCGAAGGCCGCGGTATCGTCGGTTTGCCCGTCGCCCACGCAGCCGAGGCGCAAGAGACTCAAGCGTTCGAGCCTGGACGCCGCGATACTTGCACGCGCGGTCCATCCGAGAAGCAATGCGGAAACAACAAAAGCGCGGCGATTCGGCATGTTCGTTCCCAATCAGAGATCGTCTGGTGGATGAAAGCGGCAACATGCCTGCAATGTGCCGTCTATTGCCAGCGCTGCCGGGACACCACTATAACACGACTCACATCATTGAGAATTGGACACACGATGCCGACTGGCCTGCTGGATGCGGTTTCGAACTTGCGGGAGAACAACCATTCGACATGGCATAGCGCGAAGTCGTCCAAGGCGGTCAGCACCAATCCGGCCGATGCATCGTTCAGAGTCTATGGCGGGATGGCCGATATCAGGGCCGATTATGCGGGGCCGAAGCTCAAGAAAGATGCCGGCGTATTTACCATGGGCTCGTGTTTTGCCCGCGAGATCGAGGGCGCACTCCTCGCCATGGGTGGCAACGTCATCAGCGTTGACCGGGAGTTGATCTCCAACAAATATTTCGCCGATGGCAACGGCAATTTCCGGGACGGCTTCTTCCATCGCTTTACGCCGCGGGCGATGCTGCACGAATTCAAGGCGGCGTTCGGTGAAATTCCCGGCTGGGATCAGTCGAAGTCACTTATCCTGCAGGCTGGCAAGGGTGTTCATGATCTCAACTACTGGCCAATTCCTGACGCCGATAATTCGATTGAAGCAACGGTCTTCCGCCGTCAGACGGCCCATGATCTGGTACGGCGCGCCGCCAAGGCCGACGTCATCGTTCTGACCCTGGGCCTCATCGAAAGCTGGCGTCAAATTTCAACCGGCTATGATCTCAACAGGTTTTCGCCCTACCTGAAGAAAAGCGCCGACGATTACACGTTCGATGTTCTTGACTATGAAAATGTCATGGCCTGTCTGGAAGAAATTCACGCTCTCCTTCATCGTCATCACGAGACCGGAAATTTCCAGCTCGTGGTCACGGTCTCACCGGTGCCGCTCGGCTCGACATTCACCAAGCAGGATATCGTCGTCGCCAACCAGACATCGAAATCCATATTGCGGGCGGCGGCGAGTTCGTTCTGTCAAAAGAAGTCAGGTGTGAACTATTTCCCAAGCTATGAAATCGTTCTGCATTCACGGCAGGCCGAGGCGTGGCGCCCCGACAAGTTGCATGTCCGCCACGAATTAGTCCGTCATATCGTCAGAAACTTCATCTCAACTTACTTCGAGGCCGGGTCATTCGACGTGACCAGCCCGGCCGCGGCGCGGGCCGCCGAGGATGATTGATACGGGAAAGTGGTCAGTGATCGTGACGGCGCAACTCAAATAGAAGATAAGGAAAAGATTTTCGATGAGCGGGTTCAACAAGGATTCAAGTTTTCTCAAAGGCCACGGGGTTACTGAGTCAGACACCGTCAGAAACCGCATGCAGGAGCGGCACAAGCGCATCGTTGCCGCGAATCCTGATCTGTTCAAGGGCAAGACCGTACTCGATCTCGCATCCCATAACGGCCGCTGGACCTATGCCGCGCTGATCGCCGGCGCCACCTATGTGCTGGGGATCGAGGGCCGTCAGGAACTGGTGGATCGCGGCCTGCCGGAGTTCGCCGGATTTCCCGCCGAACGCTACAAGTTCATCTGCGGCGATGTCTATGACCAGGAAGCCCTGGCCCGCAGCGTGGGCCATGACCGTTTCGACACGGTGCTGTGCCTCGGCTTGTTCTATCATATCGCCGACCACTACCGCCTCATCCGGCAGATGCGCGGTTTCAATCCGTCGGCGATGATCTTCGACAGCCCGTTTGTCAAACTCGACCAGCCGATGATCCGTTTCAATCAGGAAGACTCGGGCGACCCCTCCAATGCCATGCCGGAACATGAAGATGTCACCGCCGCCATGCGTGGCGTTGCCAGTATCGGCTTTATGCGCCAGGCGGCGAAAATCAGCGGCTACACGCAGAGTATCGTTCCGTGGCGCATGATCGATACCGACCATGCCGATTGCGTGAAGGACTATCTCGACCCGTCACGCGATTCCCAGCGCATGACGATTGTCTGGAAGGCGAGGCCCGACAAGCCGGTGTGGTAAGTCCCGCCGGCTTCCTTGCCTGCCCAAAAAACAAAACCCGCCGTCCATTTCTGGAGCAGCGGGTTTGGTTTGATTTATGAATGAAGGGTTCTGTCTTTCGCAGGCCTGGCAGCGACCTACTCTTCCGCGTCTTAAGACGAAGTACCATTGGCGCTGGGGTGATTTACGGCCGAGTTCGAGATGGGATCGGGTATGGACGCCCCGCCAAAGCCACCAGGCCGGCGAAAG
>JBKJQD010000242.1:0-3414 GCA_046594125.1 Aestuariivirga sp. | reverse complement strand
TCACGGTGGGCTTCGCCGACGTGGACATGGTGGCGCTCGATCTTACCGCCGGGCGGCTCTACGTGGCCGATATCGACAATGGCGGCGATTTCCTCCTGCGCATTTTCGATGCCTTGGGCAACGAGGTGTTCCTCAACGATGACGGCCTGCGGTCGACTGACGACGTGGTTTCGCCGTTCTCGCCCTACGGGGAATTCACCGCCAACTATACTGGCCGGTACTATTTCGCTGTCAGCCCCTATTATATGGCGGACTATAATCCATTCAGCACCAGCGGCCGGGTTTCGCCGGAAAATCCCCTGCCAAACTTCGCCGGGATCCTGACAGTTAGCGAAACCGGTACAAATTTGTTTCCCAGCAGCGGGTCAATCAACGCCATCACCCCCGAGAGTGCCAACGACGAGACCGATGCATTGTCGGACCGCGGAAGTACCCGGGTGCGGTATGCCGGTGCCGTAGACAGTTCGAACGACGTTGACATGGCCAGATTCGAACTAGCCAAATCGAGTATTGTCGTTGTCGATGTGAACGGCACCCTGGGCAATGGCACGGTGCTGCGTATCTTCGACGATGGCGGCGTGCAAATCGGCATTGACGACGACAGTGGCGCTGGCGAGGACCCGGAGCTTGTGTTCGTTGCGCCGGTGTTCGACGACTACTACATCGCCATCTCCGGCGAAGGTAATTCAACCTACAGCGGCTTGGACGGCACAGGCACGGTGCCGGGCACGATCGGGGGCTTCGAAGTCATCATCCATGTCAACCCGACCTTGATCGGCTCTTCCGCCGCGCAGGCCACCACCGGGACCGACGGCAATGACTATATCGTCGCCCTGGCCGGGAACGATACGGTGAATGGCGGCCTGGGCAACGATACGCTGGCCGGCGGCGACGACAATGATCAGATCAGCGGCGGCACTGGCCTCGACATCCTCTATGGTGAAGGCGGCGACGATACGCTGAATGGCGGCACCGGCAATGACGTTGTCTCTGGCGGTCTCGGACTGGACAGTCTCACGGGTTTCGCTGGCAATGATCTTCTGCAAGGCGATGCAGGCAACGACACACTGAACGGCGGCACAGGCAACGACACGCTGCACGGCGATGACGGCGACGACACGCTGAGCGGCACCGGCGGCAATGACCAGTTGTTTGGCGGCAGCGGACTGGACAACCTAAATGGCGGCGTCGGTGCTGATACCCTGAGCGGCGGTTTGGGTAACGACACGCTGTTTGGAGCGACTGGCAATGACACGCTTACCGGTGACAATGACAACGACACGCTGCGCGGTGACGCTGGTCTCGATACCCTGTCCGGCGGCATCGGCACTGATACCTTGCTTGGCGGCATCGATGCGGATCAACTGGAAGGCGGCGGCGGTGACGATCAGCTAACCGGCGGCGGCGGTGCCGATACCTTTGTTTTCCTGAACCTGACCAACGGCATCGACACCATCCTCGATTTCACGCTCGCCGAGGATGTGATCGATCTTTCGGCGATCTTCGATACCACGGGTGCGGTGGTGGATGCCGGCAATCTCGGCTTTTTTGTCCAGGTAACGACGTTTGGCGTCTCAGGCGCACTGCTGGCCATCGATGCCGACGGTTCAACTGGCGGCCTTAGCTATACCGCCATCGCAGTGGTGAACAACACGACACCGGCCCAGCTGTTCGACATCAGCAACTTCTTGGTCTGATACCAACGGCCTTCAAGATTCCCCGCGTCCCGTCATCCTCCGCGAAAGCGGAGGAACCATCTTCTCCCGGTGCCATGGACCCTCCGCTTGAAGCGGAAGGTGACGGGTGTGGTGGAGGTGATGCAATTAGGCCAGGATCATTAAGCGCAATGGCGGCCCCGCGATAATTGTAGTTGCGGAAGTTCCAGTTCATTCCTAAACCGAAGGCCAAACCGGAGCCCCGCGATGATCGACCTGTATTATTGGCACACGCCCAACGGCCACAAGATCACGATCTTTCTCGAGGAGGCGGGCCTTCCTTACACACTTCACCGCGTCGACATCGGCAAGGGCGAACAGTTCAAGCCGGAGTTCCTGAAAATTGCCCCCAACAACCGCATTCCGGCCATGGTCGACCATGATCCTCCGGGCGGCGGCGCTACCGTGTCGCTGTTCGAATCCGGCGCCATGCTGCTTTATCTCGCCGAGAAGACCGGAAAATTCATTCCTGGGGATATTCATGGCCGCGCCGAGGTGCTGCAATGGCTGTTCTGGCAGATGGCAGGGCTTGGCCCCATGGCCGGACAGAATGGCCATTTCAATGTCTATGCGCCCGAGAAAATACCCTATGCCATCGACCGCTACACCAACGAAACCAACCGCCTCTATGGCGTGTTGAACCGCCGCCTGAAGGACCGCGAATTCGTGGCCGGTGCCTATTCAATTGCCGACATGGCAAGCTACCCGTGGATCGTGCCGCACGAGAACCACAAGCAGACCCTTGAAGACTTTCCCCATCTCAAGCGCTGGTTTGAAACCATCCGCGAACGCGAGGCGGTAAAGGGCGCCTATGCCCAAGCGCCAAAATCCTATGCCAAGCCGATGACCGACGAAGAACGCCGCGTGCTTTTCGGTCAGACGGCGGCGGCGGTGATGCCGCTGGGCTGAGCATCGAACATGCCCTTGCCGGGGAAGTGCTCCCGGTAGAGCTTGAAGTCCTGGTGATAGGCGGCGGCGGCCAGCTCCTTGAGATCGTCGTCATAGAAGCTGGCGGGATCGGGCCGGAGGCCGCTCATCATCATCGATTCGATCTGCCAGATTTCGGTGTCGGCGAAGCTCTTGGTCTGCGGCAGGGTCTTGAAATGGCTCGAGTCATGTTTCACCAGAGGCCGTGCATCGACGATGTCGAGGCCGATCTTGCGCTTCAATTCATCACGCATGGTGGCGAAATCCTCGACGCAGAAAATCCGCGTGTAGTCGCGGTACAGCAGGAACTGGCTTTGCGGCCGCCAGTGGTGATCACCGTTGCGCACCCGCGTGTCGGCCAGATGCACGCAGAACTGCCGGAAGGTGAGCCGCGGCAAGTCAATGTCTTCGCCGCTTTCCACCAGATCCTTGAACTTCCAGGCCGAGGTGCTGCGCGATACGAACTTGTCAAGAAAGCAGCTCACCAGCCGGGCATAGGGGCAGCGCAGGATGACAAAGCGGTAGCTGACGGTCGCCAGGTCGCGGCTGTTGGGCACGAAAGCATCGTTGTTGTGGTGAATCCACTTCCAGTGCCGCGTGTCGTCGATGGCGCCATTGGCCAGGGCGATCGACAGACGCATGGTTGAGCAGGCGTTCTTGGGGATCATGCTGTAGAGCGCATTGGGCCGGTAGATCATCATGGCATGCCCCAGCGCGAACTGGTGCTTCTCATTGCGGGTGTTGGCCACCGCGGTGTTGGATGCCGTGAATC
>JBKJQD010000414.1:0-5132 GCA_046594125.1 Aestuariivirga sp. | reverse complement strand
GGCTTTGGTTTGGGCTGACAGGAGTGGGGGTTCATGACGGTCAACAGGGACGTGAAGCAATTCTCGCGTTCACCATCACACCTGCTGAAACGGGCGGCTCAGTACGCAACCCATATTTATATGGGCGAAGTCGGCAAGTCGGGACTGACCCAGCGCCAGTTCACCGTGCTGCTCGCCGTCGACAACCATGACGGCAAGAGCCAGACTGAACTGGTCAAGCTCACCGGCATCGACCGCTCGACGCTCGCCGACCTGGTGGCAAGGCTTCTGTCCCAGGGCTATCTGCAGCGCCGCCGCACCAAGGACGATGGCCGCACCAATGCCATCCGCATCACCACCATCGGCAAGAAGATGCTGAAGATGGCCCAGCCCGGCGCCGACGAGGTCGACCGCCTGCTGTTGTCACTGGTCTCGCCCGCCGACCGCAAGACCTTCCTCGACAATCTCGCCATCCTCGCCGCCGAGATGGACAAGATCGAGGACAAAGAACCACCAGTCCCCGCCCGCAAGATCAAATCACGCAAGCGCGCCTGATTTCACCTCAAGCCCGGAAAATCCGGTCACGGAGCTTTTTGGCGAGCGCCGCGCATTGGGGCGCGAAGGCACCTGGCCTGCCGTCATCGGCAAACGCCGATGTCACCTCCCGCGCAAGCCCCGCCAATGGCGCCGGGACAGGGCGTTCCATGACGCGCAACGCCCGCATGGCGATAGGCGCCAGACTGGCCAGGGCCTGATCCAGCAATTCTCCGGCGCGATCCTGCTTTGACCATGCCGCAAAGACCGGCGAGGCGACATCGTCCTGGCCAAAGCCGCCCGACTCGGATCCGGGCAGCAACGTCGGCTGGGCCAGCATGCGGCATTCCTCGGCATAGCCAACGATGGCCATCGGCAGGCAGCCAAGATAACTCAAGCCATCATGGAGGCCAAGGAACGGCGGCAGCAGCGACACGGCGGGATCGAGCAGCTTGGCGCTCATCCGCTCGGCGATGACGCAGAGATTGGCATAGGCGGCGGTGAGGGCGTCCATGGCCACCGGCGACTGGGCATTGTGATAGCCCCCCGTCGAGATCATCTCGCCATCCGGCCTTGTTTCATCGGGAAACAGGAAGACCGGATTGTCGCTGGCCGCGGCGAGTGATTCATTTGCCACGGTTTCGGCCTCCACACTGGCGCGGTGCGCTTGCCCGAGAATGCGCGGCATGATGCGGAAGCTCACTGGCGCCTGATAGGGGCGGCGGGCTCCGCCATGGCCACCGGCAATCAGTGTACGGATTTTTCTCAAAGCCCAGGCGTCGTGGGCATTGTTCCACAAGACCTCGAGTTCCACGGCATAATGCCCGAGCGGCGTGTTGAAGGCCTCCGCCGCCAGCGCCAGAACTTCGGCTGCGATTTCGAGTCGCGCGGCGGATGCCAATGCCGCGTCGCTCACCAGCGCGGCGGCGGCGGGTGAGCCATTGATCAGCGACAGCATATCCTTTTCGGCCAGCACATGCTGCTCGGTCAAACCGCTGAACAGATGCGACAGCGAGAGGATTTCGCCTGCCCCGCCCTGGCCGCGCGCCGGGACCATGGGCATCGGGCCGCCGTCCAGCATGGCGGCCACGGCTTCAGCGATGTGCGGCGACACGGCGGCATGGCCTTCGACAAAATTGGCAAGTCTGGCAAAGACCATGGCCCGCACCACCCGTTCCGGCAGCGGATCGCCCCACGAGACGGCGCGATGATAGGTGGGCGCCACGGCCTGGGCCTTGCGTTCGGCGGGCGTCAACCGTTTCTTCGCCTGATGGCCATAGCCGGTATTGACCCCATAGATGGTGACATGCGGATTATCGACCAGCGCCATGAATTGCCGCCGGGCATTTGCCATTGCCGCCTTGGCGCGGGGTCCAAGTTCGACGGCTTCATTCGCCCAGGCCACCCGGCGGCAGGCATCAAGCGTCAGGTCTTGGCGCGTTTCGAGCACCACCGTCATCGGCTGTTCCTCACGGTAGCGGTTGTGTTGCCTTGTGGATTTCGGCGGCAAACGGGCCATTGAGCGCTTCTTCGCTGAGCGGTCCGACCTGCTTGAAGCGGATGATGCCGGTGCCATCGACGATGAAGGTCTCGGGCACACCATAGACACCCCAGTCGACGGCGGCGCGGCCCGCCTCATCGGCACCAATTGCCGCGAAGGGCTGGCCCATGGTACCGAGAAAGCGCCGGGCGTTCTCGGGCTCATCCTTGTAGTTCAGTCCGACAAGCCGGATATCCGTGCGCTTGCCCAGTTCCATGAGCAGCGGATGTTCGAGGCGGCAGGGCACGCACCACGACGCCCAGACGTTGATCACCGTGACTTTGCCGGCCTTAAGTGAAGCACTGTCAAAACCGGGCACACTCAGGCCGGCAATGGCTGGAAGTGAAAACTCCGGAACCGGCTTGCCGATCAGAGCCGAGGGGATTGCGGCAGGGTCACCAGCAAGCCCGCGCCAGAAAAGCAGCGCCAGACCGGCAAAGGCGATGACCGGAATGGCGGCGATCCACAACCGGCCGCGTTGTACGTCCTCGCTCATGCATCACCCTTGCGCCGTCCGAGCCTTTCGGCTTGGGCGCGAAGGGTGCGATCACGGGCGAGGACATAGACCACGAGGCCGATGATCAGGATGGCTGACAGCGCGTAGGAGCCGATGACATAACCCATGTGCGGAGCCGACATATCCATCAGCGTACTCCGATTTCGGCGAGGTGCATCTGGCGGATTTTGCGCGCCGCGATCTCGCCACGGATCGACACCAGATGCAGCGCCAGAAACAGGAAGGTGTAGGCCAGCCCCATGACCAGCAGCGGCCACAGCATGGAGGCTGCGATGGTGGGACCGCCCATGCGGAATACACTGGCTGGCTGGTGCAGCGAGTTCCACCAGTTGACCGAGAATTTGACGATTGGGATGTTGATTGCGCCAACCAGCGCCACGACACGCGCCACCTGTGCGGCACGATGCGGCTCGTCGATGGCCTGCCACACGGCCATGTAGCCGATATAGAGCAGGAACAGCACGAACATCGAAGTCAGCCGCGCGTCCCACACCCACCAGGCACCCCACATGGGCTTGCCCCACAGCGAACCGGTGGCGAGAGCCAGAAAGCAGAACACCATGCCAATGGGTGCCGCGCACTTCGCCGCCGCATCGGCCAGCGGATGCCGGAAGATGATGGCGATGCCGGAGGCCAGTGCCATGACCGCATAGATCATCAGCGCCAGCCAGGCTGCCGGCACATGCACGAACATGATGCGTACCGTCTCGCCCTGCTGATAGTCGGCGGGTGCGGTGACGAGCGCGCCGAAAAGGCCAACTGCGAAGAGTGCAATCGTCATGGCCCAGACATAGGGCAAAACGGCATTGGCCAGTTTCAGGAAGTGCTGCGGGTTGGCGAGGTATTGCATAGGCTCTGTCCAGGATACCAAAATTATTTGAGATAAGACCGGAGTGCCGCAGCCGAGGCAAGGGGCGACAGCACCAGGCTGGCCAGCGCCAGCGCCAGCAATATCAACAGTGACGGTGTGGCGATATCGGGGCCAGCACTGGACGCGGTCGAAGCCGAGACACCGAAAATAAGCACCGGCACATAGAGCGGCAGCACCAGCACTGACACCAGCAGCCCGCCGCGCCTGAGGCCCACCGTCACCGCCGCACCGATCGAGGCCAGAAACGACAGGGCGATAGAACCCGCCACCATGGCCAGCGCCAGCGGCAGGATCGCCGCGGGTTCAAGATTGATGAGGAAGCCCAGCAGCGGTGCTGCGATGGCCAGCGGCAGGCTGGTGGACAACCAGTGGGCAATCGCCTTGGCCAGCGCCACCAATTCCAACGGCGTTGGCCCCATGGCCATGATGTCGAGCGAACCATCCTCGTAGTCCTGCTGGAAGATGCGTTCGGCGGAGAGCAGCACCGAGAGCAGCAGGGCAATCCACAGCAGTCCGGGGGCGAGGCGTTGCAGGAGATTTTGATCCGGCCCCAAGCCGATGGGCAGCAGCACCACCACAGTGAGAAAGAAACCGAGCGCCGTGCCAGCGCCGCCACCCTGACGGATGCTGAGGACGAGGTCGCGGCGGATCAGGGACCACAGCAGGCTCATGGGGCGCCTCCCAATTCGAGGCGCGCCGTGGGTTCAAGACCAAGTGGCACATGGGTGGCGGCAATGATCATGCCGCCCTTGCCGAGATGCGCCGCCATGACGCCCGCCAGCTTCTCCTGCGAGGCGGCATCAAGTCCGACGGCCGGTTCGTCGAGCAGCCACAGCACGCGCGGCACCAGCACCAGCCTCGCCAATGCCAGGCGGCGCTTTTGCCCCGCCGACAACAGTCCCGCCGGGAAGGCTGAAAGTCTTGAAAGATCGAAGGCGGCGAGTGCGGTTTCCACATCGCCGCCGCCGAGGAAGTCCCGCCAGAAGGCAAGATTCTCCAATACAGTGAGCGCCGCCTTCACCGCCTCCTGATGGGCAATCAGATGGGCCTGCTGTCCGACGGCGAGTTCGCCATGTCCGCCATCCAGAACCAGCGTTCCTTCGGCCGCATCATTTAGCCCGGCGATGAGGCGCAGCAGCGACGACTTGCCAGACCCATTGGGCCCGGTGAGCTGCAACAGATCACCGGCTTTCAGCGACAGACTCACATCGCGGAATACGGTGCGCCCGCCGCGCTCGCAGGTGAGTTTGCTCGCCGTGAGTTCCATGCGCCATTCGCCACTACATCATGTACTGGCCGCCATTGGCCGACAATGTCGAGCCGGTGATGAAGCCCGCTTCGTCGGCGGCGAGGAACACCACGGCACGGGCAATCTCGGCGGGCTGGCCGAGGCGGCCCACTGGAATATGCGGCAGGATCGATTTTTCGATGACCGCCGGGTCGATGGCCAGCACCATCTCGGTGGCGATATAGCCGGGGCAAATGGCGTTGACGGTGATGCCGGCGCGGGCCCCTTCCTGGGCCAGCGCCTTGACGAAACCCAGATCGCCTGCCTTGGCGGAGGAATAGTTGACCTGGCCCATCTGGCCCTTCTGGCCATTGATCGAGGAGATGTTGATCACGCGGCCGAATTTCCGCGCGCGCATACCTTCCCAAACCTGCCGCGTGACGTTGAACAACCCATTGAGGTT
>JBKJQD010000387.1:0-9735 GCA_046594125.1 Aestuariivirga sp. | reverse complement strand
CGCCGCCTCCCGGATTCTGCGGAGGCTTGTTGCCGCTCATCGCTCCTCCTTCACCGCCCAGAGCACCAGTTCAAGCCCTGGCCAGTCGCCGGAGAACTGCATGCCGATGCCGCTGGCGACGCTGAACTCCGGCCACAACGGCGAATTACGGTCGAGGTAGAAGTAGATATGGGTCGAGATGGCGCGGATCTGGCTGGGCGGTGTCGGCATATGGACGAGCCCGATGCCCGGCAGATGCTCGTAGACGATCTTCTGCATCTGGGTGTTGGGACCGACCTTGAACAGGGCCGGAAAATGCGCCTGGATTTCGCCCAGCGGCCGCTGTGCCGAGACTTCCAGCACGAAGGTGGCATTGCGGAACAGGTTGCGGTCACGCACCGCGGCGATGAAGGCGTTGGCGCCCTTCGCGGTGATGTCGAGGCGAATCGCCCGGCTGACGTCGAGATTGAGGTAGCGCTGGATATCGGTCAGCACCGGCGTGAAAGTAAGTTCGAGATTGTCGTGGTCATAGGCCGGATAGTCACGCGCCATGCGCTCACGCGTGGCGAAGGTTGCCAGTTCGCCCGCCAGCGAGATCAGTTCGACATAGAGCCGTTCCGGATGCACATAGCGCGAGGCGCGCAGATGCTTCAGCACCGGAAAGCGCCGGTTAAGCGCCACCAGCAGAAAATAATCCGTCTGTTGAAGACCCCCGCCCGCACTCGGGTCCGAGGCAAATCGCGCCAGTTCGACAAGCTTGGTTTCGACCCAGCCGACGACCCGGTCGAGCCAGCCCGCCAGCACCGGAATGCCCGCCGTCGTCAGTGCCGGGGGCGCGAATTTCTCGTCATAGACGATGGCCTTGTCGCCCACTTCGACGATGCGGGCAATGGCCAGGCAGACGAAGCCGGGCTTCGGGCCTTTGCGGATTTCGAAGGCAAAACGCGGCACGGCGATTTCGATCTGCTGGTCCTGGCGCAGGTTGGAGGTCGAATCGATGATGGTTTCGGTGCGCGTCACGAAGCGGCTGCCGCCCTCCGCGTCCGAGGTGTCAACCTCACGGGTATTGGCAGCGGCTTCCGGCATCACCAGCCACAGGGTCTGGCCCGCGGCATTTTCCGGCACGGCGATGGCCAGCGGCAGCGGGCTGTTGTCGGGAACGGCAAACGGTGTGCCATCGGGCAACACGCCCACCGCCCGCCTCAGGCCGAACTTGCTCTGCTGGGCGAGGTCACGGTCGATTTCGAGAACGGTGAAGCCCCAGGGATAGGGTGTGACGTGGCTGACCCGGCCTTCCACCTGGCGCTCGAGATAGCGGTCGTTCTGCTGAAAGTGATGGGGCCGGAGAAACAGGCCTTCCGACCACACGACTTTGCTAAACCACGACATCCGCGCCCCCGACTGGCCACCAAAGATGGGCCTGATGCGCCTGCTTGCAGCACGCCAAGCACCCACGCCACATCCGGCCCGGCGGCAACGGGACCAGCGAAGATGTGCAACAGGTATTGGACATCATCGGTCTTCCTGCGTAAGAGATCAAGCCTAGAGTTTGACGCGTAAACTGTGCCCGCAGTTGGAAGAATTGATGGTGAGATTCGGGATTTCCGGCCCGGCTGGCAAAATTTCGGCGGCCCTTGCGGCAGTCCTGCTGGTGCTGTTGGCAAGCGTGGCGCCGGCGCTGGCCGACCTTCGCATCTGCAACCAGACCCTCAATCTCTACAATGTGGCGGTCGGCTCATTCTCCGGCCCCCATTGCGACCAGAACGACCCGCAACTGCGCAGCGCCTGCCAGTTCGAGACGCAAGGCTGGTGGAACCTGCCCGCCAACGGCTGCATTTCGCTCATCAAGAAGCCCCTCGACCAGACGTTTTACTACGTCTTCGCCCTCGACATCTACGGCAACGACGCCCTGACTGGCGAACGCCCGCTGTGCGTGAACGTCACCAAGGGCTTCGACATCCGGACCCCCTACGACGACACCCAGGCCAACACGCCTGAATGCTGGCAGCGCGGCTACCAGCAAGTGAAATTCAAGGAAATCGACGTCGGCGGCGCCAGCGACTGGACGGTGTTCATCAATCAGGGCGGCGGAGGGTGATTGCCATGGCGGCTGGTTTTCACTACATTTCCCTTGCCGTGTCCTCCTGAGGAGGCAGGCACAAGGGTGGATGCCCGGCATGTTGAATATCCGCACAGAGCAACTTCAGGCTCTCGAACAATATTCACTGGATCGTTTTGGCGAGGAAATGCTCGCTCACGCCCGTGACTTTGCCCCGGCCCTCAGTCAGCAACTGGGCGAGGCACAGCTTCGCGTGGCAATCGCTCAAGCGATGAGTCGATCGATAACCTACGGCTTCACCAACCGTGGACCGATGCGGCTCTACATCGAACTGATGTTTCTGTGCGGCAGTGATTTCGATACCGATCCCCAGTATCCGGAAATCGGTGAAGCCTTGCGCGCCAGCCATGATCAGATGAGCCGCGCCGAACACATCCATCTCCGGGTGAAAGCCTACCTGAGCGAAGTGGCTGGGCCTGGCAACATCAATGTCCGCCGGGCGCTCGAGGCCGTCGAGGTCTTCGCGCGCAATCCCCCGGAATATTCGCCCGGCAACTTCGAAGAGGGGATGATCCAGGAAATGAAGCGGGCCTTTCCGGCAAAGGTTTCCTACATCGGCGATAGACCTGTCCATGCTCTCGTTCAGGAGGCTTGTTTGGCGGCGGAAAAATTTGGCTTTTCCACCTCCCGCGCCAACACCCTCATTGCAACCTTGATGTTTTCATTCGGCCATGGTTGTCTCAGCGATCCCCTTTACCCTTGGATGTCGCAAACCATGACTGACGAGAAGATCGTCGATTCTGTGGCCCGCGCCGAGCGTCTGGAGCGCAAGGCAATTACCTGGCTCAGTCATGTGCTCGCCAGGCCAACCACCGGAGGACCGCAATGAGCGATGGAAAGAATTCGCCCCCTCCTAATCTTGGCGGTGGAGGTGCACCAGCGGGAGGCTGCGTGGCACCCTGTCCAGCAGCACCGCCCGCAACACCTGTGGTGGTTGGAACGCCAGCGCCCATTCCTCCAGGAGACGACAGTATCGTCTGCAGGGGTGGCGCGCTCACAACGCAGATCAACGATACCGGCCCAGACCGGGCCTGCACCGTTGCCCACGAGGAAACGCACATCGCGGACTGGAAAGGACGCTACGGTGAAAATCTATGTGTTGGCGTTGCCGATGGGTCGTTACCTCTGGGTGGCCCCGGTTATGACGCATTCATCAAGCAATCTGAATGCAAGGCCTACAGGGTTGGAAAGGCCTGCCGCGAGAAAGCAATTCTGACGGCAGCTGATGCGGACAAACCGAGAATTCAGGCGGGAATTGATCGTGACGACGCTCAGATTGCAGTCAACTGCAACTAATGGCTCAATCTCAAGCTTCAGCAAGCTGACGTCTGCAGGTCTGGGTCTATTGATACTGGCTTCGAGTTCAATTGCGGAGGAGACGATGGCTCAGGTGACCGATCAAGATCAAGCTTTGGCAATGGCGAACCAGGAATTCATCAAAAATCGCATGGATCCTGCGGAATTTAATATCGCACTTGATGCCGGAATGAGCAGGGGTAGCTACTGGATGATTTGGTACGACAGAAAGGGTGAGTTTCGCGCTCCCGGAGGCAAACATGCGGTTCGCATCAGCAAGGACACCGGCGAGGCCGTCTTCATGAAGGGTCAATAGTTCGATATCGAAATGTAAACCAGTTGCTACATTTCCTCCTCCGCCACAACCTCCTCAACCCCCTGCTTCCACTTCGCCTGTTCTTCCGGCGTGCAGGTCGGCCAATAGACGCGCCAGACGCGCGGGTCGTAGTAGCGGAAATAGACCGCCTCGCCGCTGGGGAGTTGCGCCATCAGGAACTTTCTGAGATGACGGCGCAAATCCTTCATCGGCAGCGGTGATCGCAACAGGATGCCCCAGGCCTTGCCCCAGCCTTCGGTGCGCCAGATGTCCTTGAGCGGCGTATCGTCCGTCAGTTCGACCAGATAGGGTGCCGCACTGGCCAGCGGTTCGACGATCTTGCCTTCAAACAGGCAGGACTGGTTGGGTGAGGCCTGCACCAGCCGGTAGAGCCTTGGATCCCGGGCCGTATCGACGATCCCGTACAGCGTGCCCATCACAGCCCCTGGGCCGCCCTTGCGGCTGCTGCGGCAGCGCATTTCGCACAGAACGGCGTTCCCGCCGCGGCGGCGTCTTTCAAGGCCTGCGCCTGATCGGCGGGAGATGGAATTCCGCTGGCCGTCGCCGACCGTTCGGCCACCGCCGCCATGGCCTCGCCCGATTGCCCGGCCACCAGCGCCACCGCCAAGCCACCGCCGCTTCCGGCAGGACCGCCGCCACCGCCGCCACCGCCACCACCGGCATCGCCGATCAGGACGGTTGGGAAGCCAGTGACGATGGCGCCGCCGTGGACCGTCATGTCGCCGATGCGGGCGGCGGGCATGCCGCCGACGATCACCGTGAAGGCCCCCATGACGATCATGTCCGGCGGGCCGACGCAGACGCAGACGTCGGTGATTCGCGCTTGCGGCATACTGCCGGTGATGACGGTGGGATAGCCGGTAATGATCGGCCCGCCGACGTGCGGCACGATGCCGGTGACCATCGGGCAGACATGCATGTCACTGATGCGGGCGGCGGGCATTCCCATGAAATCAGCCTATCGCAACCGTCAGCCGCCGGCAAGCCTGCCCCTGAAGCTTCCGGTCCGGCCCGTTATCGTTAAGAAAGTTTTTTTGGAACAAGCGTATTTTCTTTGCGTTGACGATGGTGTATGGACGTTGGAATAAATGGAGTAAAAGCCATGACAGAATTGCTGGGGATCATCGCTGCAATCGCCTTGACGTGTAGCGGCACGAATACATCCTGTGGTTTGCAGCTCGGCACGAGGGCAACCTTGGCGTTTGAACAGCCATTGCCGCTGGTCATCCCGAAGCCGGCCCGCAAGCCAGCCCACAAGACCGCTTCCAAGGCAAAGCTGCTCATCACCGCAAGCGCCCGCAAGCAGGTCGCACAGGCTGATCCGGTGGTCGCACCGCGCGCCGCAAAACGCAAGGCGCTGCCAATTTTCATCGGCGCCTATTACTGAGCGTTATCCAGCGCCTGCTGCGCCAGGACGATCCAGCCGGGGTTGAACCCCGGCTTTTTTGTTTGCGCCAGATCATGGCGGCGGCGGCGTGCGGGATTGCCTGAATAGAATATTCATTCTATTTATGCCGGACATTGAGGAGGCATTCCGTGACCGAGTTGACTTACCCGCGCGATTACAGCCTGCTCGGCCGCGACGCCCGCTATGCCGAGGAACATCACCTGGTGTCAGCGGACTGGTATCGGCCACCGATTCCCCGGGCGCGGCTGAAGGACTTCATGCGGCGCAGCGATGGGCCAGCCATCCGCGACACGCTCATCTGGTTTGCTGCTTTCCTGGTCAGCGGCGGGCTTGCCTGGCATTTCTGGCCGGGCCCGTGGTGCATCCCGTTCTTCATCGCCTATGGCGTGCTCTACGGCTCGTCGACCGACTCCCGTTGGCACGAGTGCGGCCACGGCACCGCTTTCAAGACCCAGTGGATGAATGACACCGTCTATCACATCGCCTGCTTCATGATCATGCGCAATCCGGCGGTCTGGCGCTGGAGCCACACCCGCCACCACACCGACACCATTATCGTCGGCCGCGACCCGGAAATCGCCATCATGCGCCCGACGGTCATCCTGAAAGTCATTCTCAGTTTCTTCGCCATCCCGCAGACCATCGCGGCGGTCCGCAACATGCTGACCTACGCGGCGGGCCGCATTCCCGCCGACCAGCAGACCTATATCCCGGAGACGGAACGCCCGCGCGTGATCGTGGTGGCGCGCATCTGGCTGGCTATCCATCTCGCCGTCATCGCCTTGGCCATCTATACCGGTTCGATCCTGCCGATGCTTTTCGCTGGCCCCCTGCCCACCATGTATGGCGCGTGGGTCCATGTTCTGACCGGCATCACCCAGCACGGCGGCCTGGCCGAGGACGTGCTCGACCACCGCCTCAACAGCCGCACGGTCTACATGAACCCGGTGCTGCGTTTCATCTACTGGAACATGAACTATCACGTCGAGCATCACATGTTCCCCATGGTGCCCTATCATGCGCTGCCGGCATTGCATGAAGAACTGAAACCCTATTGCCCGCCAGCCAGCGCCAGCGTATTCGCCGCCTACGCGGAAATCATTCCGGCCATCCTGAAACAGGCCCGTGACCCGTCCTACCGCCTCGAACCCAAGCTGCCACCCGGCACAGCGGCGCAGTAACTGGAGAATCAAGACCCATGGCACAATGGATTGAGGCCTGCGCGGCGGACAGTATCGGCGAGGAGGACGTGGTCCGTTTCGACCATGGCGGCCGGACTTTTGCGATCTACCGCTCGCCCGATGACCAATACTACGCCACCGATGGCCTCTGCACCCATGAGAAGGTTCACCTGGCCGATGGCCTGGTGATGGACAACATCATCGAGTGCCCCAAGCACAATGGCCGCTTCGACTATCGCACCGGTGCTGCCAAGGGCGCCCCGGTCTGCGTCGATCTCAAATCCTATCCGGTGAAGGTCGAGCAGGGCAAAGTCCTGATCGATATCGGCTGAAACCATGAAGTCCGGCGGCATGATCATCATTGGCGGCGGCATGGCGGGGGCGCGCGCCGTCATCAGCCTGCGCTCCAATGGCTGGGAGGGCGCCATCACCCTGATCAGTGACGAGGCCCTGTGCCCCTACGACCGCCCGCCCCTGTCGAAATCGGCGATTACCGAAGAGGCCGAACCCGAACCGGTGCTGCTGCTCGACGAAGGCCAGTTGCGCTCGCTCAAGGCCACCTTCATTTCCGGTAATGGCGCCACCGCCATCGATCCCGCCCGCAAGACCGTGACGCTCGCCGATGGCGCGGTTTTGAATTACGACAAGCTGCTGCTGGCCACCGGCGCCAAACCTCGCAAGCTGACTGTCCCCGGACAAGAACACGCCCTGCTGCTGCGCGATTTTCCCGATGCCCTGACGCTGCGCGCCCACTTCACGCCGGGCCGCCGCATTGCCATCATCGGCGGCGGCTTCATCGGGCTGGAACTGGCCGCCAGCGCCAGCACGCGCGGCTGCAGTGTCACCGTCATCGAAGCCCTGCCGCGCATTCTGGCGCGCGCCGTTCCAGCCGAAATCGCCGCAACCGTGCACCACCGCCATGCCGCTGCCGGCATTGAAGTGCTGACCGGCACCGGCGTTGCTACACTTGCCAGGGACGGCGTCCATCTGGCCGACGGGCGTTTCATCGCCGCCGATCTGATCATCGCCGGGATTGGCGCGGTGCCCGAAACAAAACTCGCCGCCGAAGCGGGTCTTGCCATCGACAATGGCGTTGCTTGCGACGAGAATCTCCGCACCTCCGATCCCGATATCTTTGCCGCCGGTGATTGCTGCTCCTTCCCGCATCCGCTTGCCGCCAACCAGCGCGTGAGGCTTGAAGCGTGGCGCAATGCCACCGATCAGGCCAATACCGCCACGAAGAACATGCTGGGCGGCAGCGCTGTTTATAGTGCCGTGCCGTGGTTCTGGTCCGACCAGCACGACCTGACGCTGCAGATCGCCGGTTTCCCCAGCGCAGGCACCGGCACCGTGCGGCGGCAATTGAATCCGGATGCCTTCATCATTTTCCACCGCGATGCGGCTGGCCGCCTCGTGGCGGCCAGCGGCATCGGCCCCGGCAATTCCATCGGCCGCGATGTGCGGCTTGCTGAAATGCTGATCGCCAAGGGCATCTCGCCATCCGCCGAATTGCTCGAGGATCCAGCCGTCGCCCTCAAATCGCTTCTGAAAGCCTGAACAGCACTTCAATTGGGAGAACGCAGACCATGATCAGATTTGGAGTATTGGGGGCCGGCCGTATCGGCAAGGTGCATGCCCGCACCATCGCCGCCTCAAAGAACGCCACGGTGGCCTATCTCGCCGATGCCATGCCGAAAGCCGCAGCCGATCTCGCCGCCGAAGTGGGCGCCAAGGTGGCGAGTGTTGCGGACATCATCAAGGCCAAGGACGTCGATGCCATCCTCATCGCCACGCCGACCGGCACCCATGCCGACCTGATCGAGGCGGCATCGAACGCCGGAAAAGCCGTGCTGTGCGAGAAGCCGGTGAGCCTCTCCGTCGAACGCATCCTCGCCTGCCTCAAGGTGGTGGAGAAAAATAAAACCAATCTGATGATCGGCTTCAACCGCCGCTTCGACCCGAACTTCGCCGATCTCGAAAAACGCATCCGCAATGGCGACATCGGCAACGTCGAACTTTGCACCGTCATCAGCCGCGACCCTTCCCCGCCGCCCGCCGACTATGTGAAGGGTTCAGGCGGCCTGTTCCGCGACATGATGATTCATGATTTCGACATGGCCCGCTTCCTGGTGGGTGAGGAGTTCGTGGTGGTCAATGCGCTGGGTTCGGCCTTGGTCGACAAGGCCATTGGCGAGGCTGGCGACGTCGATACCGCCGCCGTGCAGATGCAGACGGCGTCGGGCAAGATCGCCGTCATCACCAATTCGCGCCGCGCTACCTATGGCTATGACCAGCGCATGGAAGTGCATGGCTCAAAGGGCATGCTGCGGGCCGGCAACGTCCACAACACCACGGTGGAACTCGCCACGGGTGCTGGCTTCACGGCCGACCCGGTCATGAACTTCTTCACCGAGCGCTATGGCCAGGCCTATGCCAACGAGGTGAACAGCTTCATCGGCGGCATGGCGAAAGGCGTCTCGGCGCGCCCCAATGGCCATGACGGATTGCAGGCCCAGAAGCTCGCCGATGCCGCAACTGAATCATGGCAGACCGGCAAGCCGGTGAAGGTCTCGTAACATGAACATCGACTCGCTCAGCAAGCTTTCCATGGACGGCAAGATCGCCGTTGTCACAGGCTCGACCCAGGGCCTTGGCGAAACCATCGCCCACCTTTTCGCGGATCGCGGCGTGAAAGGTCTGGTCATCGCCGGCCGCAACGCAAAAAATGGCGCGCGTGTGAAATCCGATCTCGAGAAGAAGGGCGTGAAGACGGTCTTCGTCGAAGCCGATCTCGGCAAGGTCGAAGACACGCGTAAACTGGTTGCCGCCTGCGCCAAGGAATTTGGCCGGATTGATGCGCTGGTCAATGCCGCCGGCATGACCGATCGCGGCACCATCTGGGACACCAGCCCTGAACTCTTTGACCAGATGTACGCCATTAACGTCCGCGCCCCATTTTTTCTCATGCAGGATGCCCTGCATCTGATGAAGAAGACGAAGACCAGCGGCACCATCGTCAACATCCTTTCGGTGTCCGGTTATGGCGGACAGGACTTCATCACCGCCTATTGCGGCTCCAAGGGTTCGCTCGCCATCCTGACCAAGAACATCGCCTACAGCGTTCTGAATTACCGCATCCGCGTCAACGGCCTGAACATCGGCTGGATGGATACGCCCGGCGAAGACCGCATCATGAAGACCTATCATGATGCCGAGACCGGCTGGCTCACCAAGGCTGAGGCCGGCCGCCCCTTCGGGCGCCTGCTGAAGCCAGCCGAAGTGGCCCGCGCCGCAGCCTTCCTCTCGAGCGACGAGTCCGGCCTGATGACCGGCTCCATCATCGACTTCGACCAGCAGGTTTTGGGTGCCGGAAACAGCCCCGCCGACCCGCCCGAAGCCACCTGGTAGACCCTCG